>JALQTG010000011.1 GCA_023264075.1 Crocinitomicaceae bacterium | reverse complement strand
ATTTTCTCTGAATTTGATGGGAGAGTAGATAGACAGAACAAATTCAATATTTTCAATTGTTTAGTTGTTTTTTTAGGGTTAAGAACAGGAAAATGTAATTTATTCCATAATCACCCTAAAAATATAGGGGGTGTTTATAACTTTTTTATATAAATTTGAATCTGTACCCTTTCAAAAATATATATTTGCGTTGAAATTATAATTTTTGAATTATGTCATCCACTAGAAAACAAGCGTATCAAGATGTATTGCATCGTAAACCGTTGCACATTGAACCCATGTCAAGAATTTCTTCCATTTTCGGGGAGAATGTGTTTCATTTAGAAGTTATGCGTGAATACCTTCCTGAGGAAGCGTATAAATCAATCAAGGAGTCAGTGGCCACTGGTTCTCGTGTTGAACGCAGAATTGCAGATCAAGTCGCTACCGCTATGAAAGATTGGGCAATTAGCAAAGGTGCAACGCACTACACACATTGGTTTCAACCGCTAACGGGATCTACAGCAGAAAAGCATGATGCCTTTTTTAAGCCAATTGGTCCTGGAAAGGCAATTGAACAATTTAGTGGAGACTTATTAGTACAACAAGAGCCAGATGCTTCCTCTTTTCCTAATGGAGGAATTAGAAATACATTCGAAGCACGAGGTTATACTGCATGGGATCCATCATCTCCTGCTTTTGTGATTTCGAACACGTTGTGTATCCCAACCATCTTTATTGCATACACGGGTGAAGCATTGGATTATAAAATGCCTCTATTAAAGGCATTAGCAGCAGTTGATCAATCGGCTGTTGAGGTATGTCAATACTTTGATAAGAATGTTACAAAAGTAAGCGCAACCTTAGGTTGGGAACAAGAATATTTTTTGGTAGATAAAGCTTTCTATAATGCTCGTCCTGACTTAATGATGACAGGAAGAGTGCTGTTTGGACATGCTCCTGCGAAGGGACAGCAGCTCGATGATCATTATTTTGGATCGATTCCAGAGAGAGTAACAGCGTTTATGCGAGATTTTGAAAGAGAGTCCATTCGTTTGGGAATACCGGTTACTACGCGTCACAATGAAGTAGCTCCGAATCAATTCGAATGTGCTCCTATGTTTGAGGAGTGTAATTTAGCTAACGACCACAACTTATTGTTGATGGACTTAATGGAGAAAATAGCACGTAAACATGATTTCCGTGTATTGTTACATGAAAAACCCTTTGCTGGATTAAATGGTTCTGGAAAACACAATAACTGGTCATTGGCCACGGATACAGGTGTGAATTTATTAGCTCCTGGTAAGAATCCAAAGAGTAATTTACAGTTTTTAACCTTTTTCGTAAATACAATTAAAGCGATTCATGATAATGCAGATTTACTACGCGCTGCAATCGCAAGTGCTTCTAATGATCACCGTCTAGGTGGGCATGAAGCACCTCCAGCTATTATTTCTGCATTTATTGGATCCCAATTAACACAAGTATTGAACGATCTTGAGTCGAATATTAAGGCAGGGAAAATGACTCCTCAAGATAAGACGGAATTAAAGTTGAATATTGGTAAAATCCCTCAAATTTTACTCGATAATACAGATAGAAATAGAACTTCTCCATTTGCCTTTACCGGAAACAAATTTGAATTTAGAGCGGTAGGTTCTTTGGCGAACTGTGCTCAAGCCATGACAGTATTGAATACCATCATGGCCAAGCAGCTCCAGTTGTTTAAAGTGGCGGTAGATGCGCGAATTGCTAAAGGAAACTCGAAAGACGAAGCAATTTTGAAAGAATTGCAACAATTGATTTCGGACTCCAAAAACATTCGTTTTGAAGGAAATGGATATGGTGAAGAATGGGTGAAAGAAGCGAAGAAAAGAGGTCTAAGCAATTTAAAGGATACCCCTTCTGCATTAAAAGTTTGGAAAAAGAAGGAGTCTATTCAATTGTTCGAAGAGCAAGGAGTACTAACAGAACGCGAATTACTTGCTCGTCAAGAAATTGAGTTCGAGAAGTATATTTTGCGCGTTCAAATTGAAGCTCGTTTGATTGGTGATATGACCCAAAATCACATTATTCCAGCAGTAATAAACTACCAGAATCAATTAGTACAAAATGTTATTGGACTGCGCGAAGTACTAGGTAAGGATGCAGCTGGCGCTACAAAAGTTCAAGAGCAGTTGCTAAAAGACTTATCTGTGCACCTTGACAAAATGCAAACATTCTCTCGAGAGATGCTTGAAAAGAGAAAGGCAGCCAACAAGGTTGAGAACATCGAGAAGAGAGCGGAAGCATACCGTGACACAGTTAAAGTGTACTTTGATGAGATCGCTTATCACGCAAATAAGTTAGAGATTTTGGTAGACGATGAGCTTTGGCCGTTCCCAAAATTACGTGAAATGCTTTTTACAAAATAAATAGATGTTTTTAGTAGTGGTGCGTTTAACCTTATGTTTAATGGGGTTGCGCACCATTTTTAGTTCTATATCTAAAAAAAAATGTTAAAAAGTTTGCCAGTCAGAAAATAGCCTTTATATTTGTGTCATAATTGTTGCATTTCATAGTTGTAGCAATTGGGTTTTATAGTTTTAGCAAGGTTTAGCAAAAAGAGGAATAAGTGTGACGCATTTATTCCTCTTTTTGATTTATAGCATCAAATTCTAATTCTCGGTTTTGTTTGTACGAATTCGAAACTTTTCCTTAAATTTGAAACAGGAGTTCTGGCACAAGATGTCATGGCAACTCTAGGCTGTATGGCCGCCCATGTAGTGTTGTTTTTGAAACTTAACATTTTACAATTTAGGGTTCACTTGATAAACCAATGGCGGGCCTCCCTTCGTTCATAGAGCAAGGCTAACCCAGGGGATTACAAAGGTTTGTCGGAGATCCTATCCGTGCATTTCTGAAGTTTTCAGAAAATTGAACTACATGGGTTCTTTTTTATTCTTAGTTCCAGGTCCTAGTTATGAGCCAAAACAAGAACTATTTTTTTCTCCCAATAACACGCTTCGCAGCTTCAATAACATCTTTCGTGTCGATGCCGTATTTAGCCATCAGTTCGTCTGGCGTTCCGCTTTCACCAAAGGAGTCGTTCACACCCACATATTCTTGTGGAGTAGGAAGGTGACGCGCAAGTACCTGGGCAACTGAATCACCAAGACCGCCGTTTAGCATGTGCTCTTCCGCGGTAACAACACATCCTGTTTTTGTTGCAGTTGCCAAAATAGCAGCTTCGTCTAATGGCTTGATAGTATGCATGTTGATGACTTCAGCATCAATCCCTTGTTCGGCGAGTTGTTGGGCTGCTTCAATAGCTTTCCAAACTAAATGTCCACAAGCAATAATAGAAACATCAGCTCCTTCGAGGATAATATCAGCTTTACCTATTTCAAATTTTTTGTCCGCAGGGGTGAAAATTGGAACAGATGGTCGTCCAAAGCGCAAATATACCGGACCATCATGGTCAGCAATAGCTATTGTAGCTTGTTTCGTTTGATTGAAGTCGCAAGGAACAATTACCGCCATGTTGGGCAACATTTTCATCATTCCAATATCCTCAAGAATTTGGTGCGTCGCTCCATCTTCACCAAGAGTTAATCCTGCATGTGAAGCACAAATCTTGACGTTTTTCTGCGAATAGGCTATCGATTGACGAATTTGGTCGTACACTCTTCCTGTGGAGAAATTTGCAAATGTCCCTGTATATGGTATTTTACCTCCAACGGTCATACCGGCAGCAATACCCATCATGTTCGCTTCAGCAATTCCAACTTGAAAAAAGCGCTCTGGAAAATCGTTTTCAAACGCATTCATTTTCAAGGACCCCGTCAAGTCTGCGCACAAGGCTACAACATTAGCATTGATTTTACCCAATTCATGAAGGCCTTCACCAAATCCTGAACGAGTGTCTTTTTTTCCGGTTACTTCTACGTGTTTTTCCATGCTGTCAATCATAAGTTTATTGAAATTGATTTATTCGAAAAAATGCTGAATTCGCGTTCCTGTGTGTAGGAAGCGGATTTTAATTTTAATTTTCGGTAAACGAGTAAATAATTACCTGGCTGTAAGTCCCAGCGATCAGAAGTTACATCTTCACGCAAATTACACACCCATTGGATCGTGCCGTCCGACATGCGCTCGAAAATTTGGCCAGTTACTGGGGTGAGCCCATTCAGGTTTAATGTTCCAGGGGCATCAACGTACACCTTGGTTGTTGCGCTTTGCTCCACGTCAACTGTGGCGTATCGCCTTGGTAAGGTGAAAATTTCTACGTCGTATTTCCCGACAATGTATTTTTGTGTGGTGCCTATTTTTTGAGCGTTCAGCGTCGTTGATTTACCGTGCTCCATGACCCGTGTTTCTACAACCGAATATTTCGGTTTGGTACGGTGCTGAACTTCAATGTAGCCTTGAGGAGTATCGACTTCTATCGTGTTGTGGGTGTATTTCTTGAGTTTAATTCCCATTTTAGACCGCATGGGTAATGTATTGACAATTAGGTCGTACTGCTTATTCGGGTCAATAATTAATGTATCGGGGTGTCCTTTCTCATTTAAGGTGTGCGTAAATGTATAGAGTAAGTTTTTTGTACCTGCTTCGTATAAGAACATCGTGACATCTGTCTCCAACGGTGTCTTGTGAATGGTGTTGAGGTTGATCTGTACCGTTGTATTGACAAGTGCAACGTTAATCACATTTTTCAATACCGCTTGAAATGCTTCGGCATCTTCTGCTGCTTTGTAATTTCCGTAGCAGTCAAAGTGATTTAAATAAGACATATCGAGTCCTAATCCAATGACAAATGGACTAATCGAAATCCCTTTTGCACGTAATTTATCGGCAATTACGCACGGCTCATCATCACAGGCTTCAATACCGTCAGTAATTAAAACAATGATATTTCGGGAATTTCTATCTGGGAAATCACTCGCGGATGCTTCAAGAGAACGCGCAATAGGTGTAGTTCCTTTGGCGCGAATGGATTTTATTTTATTGATGATAAAATCGTGGTTGTTCGCTGCGAATGGAGCTTCCAGTTTAGTGTCTTCACAATCCTGGTAGGTCGCTGTAATGGGTGACTGGTGACCATATACGCGCAATGCAATTTCTAAATTCGGCACTCCGCGTAAACTATCAACGGACTGGATTAACGTTCGTTTAGCGATGTCAATACGATTTTCGCGTCCCCACTTCTGATTCATAGAATTGGACGCATCAAATAAAAACAAGATGCGTGTCAATTGTTCTTCTTGGGAAAATAAAATCCCTGAAAACAACAATAATACTATGAATACACTTTTTTTCAATTAATAATCTCCTAAGGTTTCTTCTAGTTGACTCAATGCATCTGCCAATTGTTCTTCGTTGGGAGCCACACCGTGCCATTTATGTGATCCAACCATGAAGTCAACGCCTTGACCCATTTCAGTCGTCATCATGATACAAATCGGTTTTCCCTGACCTGTCATCGACTTCGCTTTTGATAATGTGTCAATTAATTCCTGCATGTTGTGACCATCCATTTCCAACACTTCCCATCCAAAAGCTTGCCACTTTTGTTTAAGGTTACCCAATGAGAGTACATCGTCCACGTCTCCATCAATCTGACGACCATTAAAATCGATCGTTGCAATGACATTATCTATCTTTTTTGCGGCTGCATACATGGCTGCCTCCCAAATTTGACCTTCCTGAAGCTCCCCATCTCCGTGCAATGTATACACCAACGACTTGTCGCCATTCAATTTCTTAGTTTCTGCAGTTCCAATTGCCATAGATAACCCTTGGCCCAACGAACCTGATGCCGCGCGAATTCCAGGAAGTCCTTTGTCCGTGCTCGGATGGCCTTGTAAGCGACCTCCTAATTTTCTGAACGTACCGAGTTCAGCGACTGGAAAATATCCACATCGCGCCAATGTACTGTACCAAACTGGTGATATGTGTCCATTGGATAAGTAGAAGACATCTTCACCAATTCCATCCATGGAGAATGGAGAAGGAGTGTGTTTCATTACATGGTTGTAGAGAACCGTTAAAAAATCAGTGCATCCAAGTGATCCACCCGGGTGTCCTGAATTTACAGCTGCAACCATTCGTACGATGTCTCTTCTTGTTTGTGACGCTATGCGTTCTAATTCCTTGATTTCCATTACTTCAACTTAATTTGGTACGTATTTCAGCAAAAGTACTGCATATTTCACCGTGTAGCAGGTAAAAATGGGGCAAGTTATTTACGAGTTTTGAACAATTCAGGCAAAAAAAGAAGGAAATCAACGAAGGTTTAAAATCGCTTCTTATCTAATTGTTCAAAGGTTTTTATGCCCTTCACGAAATAGTTGAAAAGAATTGAACCTTTAAATCGACCTCCGCTAGTAGGGGAATTGCGTAATTGGATTATGTAGCCACGCTTCTTGGATAAAGATCCCAGTTGACCGTAATAAGCGAAATGTGCTTTTATAATTGCGGCAACATGCTTGAATTTAAATCCTACGGCGAACTTAGCACCTGCTATTCCATCCAGTAGCAAACGATAGAATATTTTTCCTGGTAACCAGCCTTCATGATTTTTATGAATCATGTATAAGCTGTTGCGGAAATTAAGAAAAGTTTTGCGTGGACTTTCATACGGCAAGGTTCCTCCTCCCACGTGGTAAACTGTTGAAGCCGGTTCGAAACGGAAGGAGTATCCGCGGTTTTTTGCGCGCCAGCAAAGGTCAATTTCTTCCATGTGAGCGAAAAAAGATTCATCAAATCCTCCCAGTTCATGAAAAACACTCGCTCGAATCAACATACATGCTCCAGATGTCCAAAATACTTCACGAGAAAAATCATATTGCCCATGGTCTTCCTCTACGTAGTCGAAAATTCTGCCTCTACAAAAAGGATAATTGTTCTTGTCCATCATCCCACCTGCGGCACCTGCATGCTCAAATAAGTTGCGCTGATGAAAAGACTTTATTTTCGGTTGAACTCCCGCTATTTCAGCATGTCTATCCAATACAGAGATCAACGGAGAGAGCCAGTTCTCAGTAACTTCAATGTCCGAATTTAAAAGTAGATAATAGTCATACTGACCCTGAATGGTTTGAAGAGCGTCGTTATAACCTTTTGCAAATCCACCATTCGAAGCATTGTTAATGATTTTTACATCGGGGTAGTTCTGTTGAAGGAAAAGGACGGAATTATCGGAGGATGCATTGTCCGCTACAATAATTTCATATCCACCTGAGTGTGTAATCAGGGTCGGTAAAAACTGAGTTAAAAAATCAACTCCATTCCAATTTAAAATGACAATGGCTGTGGTAGACATGAAGTGGGCTTAGTAACTGTTGTAATAGAGAGAACTGTTACGTCCGTAATGCTCTTGGAACCCTCCTCCCGTTTGACTATCGATATCTCCATCTGAAGTGTTTCGCTTATTCAGCGCGTACTGCCAACGGAAATTCTGAAGTTCTCCTACGAGGTCGGAGTGCAACAACTTAAAGTCGTTGTTAATGTTTGTGGTATTGTAAAATATAAATCGCTTGTTGGAGAATCGACCAATTTTGTCGTATTGCCAAATTTCGTATGGATATTCCGAATTGGATTGGGGTTGTTCAGTAACCTGGCTTGGTTGTCCGTACTGCAAATAAACACGTCCGCGATCCGTTTCAAAACCAACTTGATAGTTGGTACCAAACAAACGTTCTACTTGATGCACTTGCGCTCTGTATTTCATCCATTCGACATAGGCATTGTTTTTGGCGCTCTGACGCCAAAAGGCTTGGATGTATTTTTTGTTTTTTTCATTATCACGCTCTTTTAAAATATCCAAAATATTGCGAACCTCCGAAGGGCCAGAAATTGGAATTAATGAAGCTACATAATACCCGGTACTGTCGTCGGGGATGCTTTCCATAAAGGCTGGGTCCAATACGATATTGTCCAATGCTACTTGATTCACTTCGTCGGAATTGTTCCTGTCAAAATTATAGTGTTGTCGGGCTAAAACTTCCTTATTTCTATTGAGGACGCTCAATTCAAGCGTGTAATTCCCCGTCGGAAGTAATGAAATGTCAACCACCTTTGCTATACCTTTTATTGCACCTGGATGATATCGGTAATAACGCGTATACACTTCCATATCTAAGGTCATTTCGTTGGAAGTAATTTTCTGTTCAACCAAGAAAATACTGTCGTCAGAATAAATATCCGTTCCATAAACCTCTACGTAATAAGGAAGGAAGTTTAGCTCCGTTGGGAAGTAATTAGAAATCAACGGAACAATATCGTATCCCATTTTTGTGAAAAGGGTAGGGTTGGCTTCATCCGCATAATCAATGGATTCCGCCCCGGTAATCGACGAAAATGAAATTTGGTTGGACAAGTCAGTAATTGAAATTGGCTTTTCAACAGAAATCGGCGCATTATCGGAGAAGTTATCCTGGATAATTAGCTCATAAGTGTATTCCCCAGGCTCAAGAGCATATCGGTGAATGTCGTAAAAGTCTTCTACTAAACTATCAATAACTTCAGGAGTGGAAAGCACATATTTATCAAAGAAAACAACTTTCTCTCCTTGCAAGAATAGGTGTGTTATTTCCAATTCCCCTTTTATTTTCCCCGCAACATCTTTGTAGGTGAGTGTATGCCCTACAAAGTTGAGCTGTACTTCTAAATAATTACCTTCACCAGGCGCGTAGAATTGGTGCTCATTCAGATATGCACGAAGTTGTTTTTGTCCAGTCGCCGAAAGTCCGAAACCAAAGATGATGAAAAGCAAAAGGAGATTTTTCATGATGTGGATTTACAAGTAACAAAGTTACAATATTATCAAGAATCCTAGGGATTCTGTTCCGATGAAATGCTAAATAGTAACCTAAATTAACAATTCTACGCGTTGATTTTTAGGTTAAGTTACTGATTTTAAGTAAGCATTTTGGGTGGTATCAAAAAAAAGATGAAAATACTTTTGAAAATTGCTTGGTAGAAAATTAACTATTGCTACTTTTGTCGCGGAGAAATGGCAGAGCGGTTGAATGCACCGGTCTTGAAAACCGGCATACCGAGAGGTATCGGGGGTTCGAATCCCTCTTTCTCCGCCACAGAAAAGGACCTTGAAAGGGTCCTTTTTTCGTTTGCTTCATTATTGTCAAAAAAGATATCACAGTTTCTTTAATGTTATCAACAATACCTACATTTTGAATTGCTCAATTCATGGATTTGGACTAAATTTGCGACTTGAAAAAAATGAGGAATTAAATACCAAACAATGTTACATTTCTTCGGCAATCAATCCAATACTGTTTTTGCAGTTCAAGCAAAAAATGAGTTGGAAACAGGGGATATCCAAAAGCTTAATTGGTTATTCGGTGACGCACACAAAATAGACCAATTGACGTTGGAGGAGACCTTTGTTGGTCCGCGTGCAGCAATGATTACTCCATGGAGTACAAATGCTGTGGAGATTACTCAGAATATGGGTTTGACTGGGATTGAACGTATTGAAGCGTTTCAAATAGTAGCATCTGATTTTTCAGATTTTGACCCTATGTTGTCGCAAAAGTATTTAGAGTTGAATCAAACTATCTTTGCAGTTAATGTCCAGCCTGAACCTATCTTAGAAATTACGGATATCGATGGATATAATCAATCGGAAGGACTTGCTTTAAGTATGGAAGAGGTGGAATATTTAAGTGATTTGTCTGTAAAGCTTGGTAGGAAATTAACGGATTCGGAGATTTTCGCATTTTCACAAGCCAACTCGGAGCATTGTCGTCACAAAATATTTAATGGAACATTTGTTGTCGATGGAGAAGAAAAACCAACTTCATTGTTTAAATTAATAAAAAAGACCTCGGAAAAACATCCCAATGATATCGTTTCAGCTTATAAAGATAACGTGGCATTCGTAAAAGGTCCGAAAGTAACCCAGTTTGCTCCGAAAAGTGCTGATAAACCCGATTTTTACGAAGAGAAAGAATTCGAATCTGTTTTGTCACTGAAAGCAGAAACTCATAATTTCCCAACAACGGTTGAGCCGTTTAATGGTGCCGCAACGGGCTCCGGTGGTGAAATTCGGGATCGTTTAGCAGGTGGGCAAGGTTCGTTGCCCTTGGCAGGAACTGCTGTGTACATGACTGCATACTCGCGTTTGGAAGCTAATCGAACTTGGGAAAATGGAATGGCCGAACGACCTTGGTTGTATCAAACTCCTATGGATATTCTCATCAAGGCCTCTAATGGAGCCTCTGATTTTGGAAATAAATTCGGTCAACCGTTGATTACGGGTTCTGTACTTACATTTGAGCATGAGGAAGGAAATCGTAAGTTGGGTTTTGACAAGGTAATCATGCAAGCGGGTGGAATTGGCTATGGAAAATTGAGCCAGGCTATCAAAAAGAAACCATCAGAAGGTGATCGAATTGTCATTCTCGGAGGTGAAAATTACCGAATTGGAATGGGTGGAGCAGCAGTTTCATCTGCTGATACTGGTGCCTTCGGTTCTGGAATTGAGTTGAATGCTATCCAACGTTCAAATCCGGAAATGCAAAAACGAGCGGCAAACGCAGTGCGCGGGATGGTTGAAAGTGATGACAACGCAATTGTTTCTATTCATGATCATGGTGCTGGGGGACATTTGAACTGTCTTTCTGAATTAGTGGAAGATACTGGTGGTTTAATTGATTTGGATAAATTGCCCGTTGGAGACCCAACGCTGTCAGCAAAAGAGATTATTGGAAATGAATCCCAAGAACGAATGGGCTTGGTGATTGGAAAAGAAAATATGGATCGTTTGCAGCGCATCGCAGACCGAGAACGCTCTCCGATATATGATGTAGGGGTTGTGACCAATGATCATCGTTTCACATTTGAATCGAAAACTACCGGTGCAAAGCCGATGGATTATGCTTTGGAGGATTTCTTCGGTAGTTCACCTAAGACGATCATGACGGATAAGAATGTACAACGAAGCTATGCTGAACTGGAGTATTCTGCAGACAAGGTTTCAGATTATTTGAATCAAGTTCTGCAACTTGAAGCGGTAGCCTGTAAAGATTGGTTAACGAATAAAGTGGATCGCTGCGTGGGAGGACGTGTTGCGAAACAACAATGTGCGGGGCCGCTGCAGCTGCCGTTGAATAATGTTGGTGTAATGGCCTTGGACTTTAAAGGAAAAGAGGGGATTGCTACTTCTATCGGCCATTCTCCTGTTTCTGCTTTGCTGAATCCTGTTTCTGGGTCTCGTAATTCCATTGGTGAAGCACTTTCTAATTTAGTTTGGGCGCCATTAAAAGATGGGTTAGTATCGGTTTCTCTTTCTGCGAACTGGATGTGGCCATGCAAGAATGAAGGAGAAGACGCACGATTGTATGATGCGGTCCAGGGTTGTTCTGATTTCGCGATCGAATTAGGAATCAATATTCCAACGGGGAAAGATTCCTTGTCGATGAAACAAAAATATCCTAATGATGAAGTGATTGCTCCAGGAACAGTGATTATTTCCGCTGCGGGGAATTGCTCGAACATTACGCAGGTGGTTGAACCTGTTTTGAAAAGAAATGGTGGTTCAATCTATTATTTGAACCTCTCGCAAGATGACTTTAAATTGGGCGGATCGTCATTCGCACAAATATTAAATAAAGTGGGGACTGAGGTTTCTACCATCAAAAACGCTGCATTCTTCAAAACTGCATTTAACTTGCTTCAAGATTTGATCAAAGAAGGAAGAATTTCAGCAGGACATGATGTGGGAAGTGGAGGTTTGATTACAACGTTACTCGAAATGTCCTTTGCCGAGGTGAATTTAGGTGCTCAGTACGATTTAACCGTTTTAGGTGAGGGAGATTCTGTGAAGACATTGTTTAATGAGAATATTGCCGTTGTATTTCAAGCGGATGAAAGCATAGAGCAGGTGTTCAATGAAAATAATATTGAAATTTTCAACATAGGTTCGGTGCGTGAAGGAAATACGGTTGACCTCAAAAATAACGAAGATTCGTTTACATTTGATATACTAGAAACACGCGACACTTGGTATAAAACGTCGTACTTGTTGGATCGAAAGCAATCCAGAAATGGTATGGCTGAAGAGCGTTATTCTAATTATAAGTTACAGCCGTTAACATATTCTTTTCCAGTTCATTTTGATGGTAAACTGCCGCAAATTGATGCGAGCAAACCACGCCCTAAAGCAGCGATTATTCGTGAAAAGGGGAGTAACTCAGAACGGGAGATGGCGAATGCGATGTATCTCGCTGGTTTTGATGTGAAAGATGTACACATGACCGATTTGATTTCCGGGAGAGAAACCTTAGAAGATATCCAGTTTATTGGTGCAGTTGGAGGATTCTCTAATTCAGACGTACTAGGTTCTGCCAAAGGTTGGGCTGGTGCTTTTCTATACAACGAAAAGGCAAACTCCGCATTGAAAAATTATATTTAAAAGATGCATCAGTTGAAGTACCAAATGCTCCAGAGATTTTTACGAATCGTGAAACACCTAAAATTGGTATTGAATTGAATAATACAGCTAAACCTTTAGCGGATGGTTTTTATGATG
>JALQTG010000264.1 GCA_023264075.1 Crocinitomicaceae bacterium | reverse complement strand
GCTTAAGTTTTTTGCTTCCATAGTTTCACCGTTTGCTTTGGATTCAAATAGCATTGAAGAATTCGCTAAGTATCGGAGCTGCAGTCCAGCACCAAATTTATTTTTCTTGTGTATAACAGCGAGTTGAACTGGAATAGAGATGTCTAAAAGTGTTTGATAGTTCAGGCTATTTTCAAAATTAGTTACCCCAAAACCATACACTTTCGCTCGTTCCGAAACAGTTATACCTGGATTTTTTTCTAAAAACAAACCTAATCCAGAACTAAGCTCAAAGCGATTTATTTTATAGTTTAATTTCCATCCAAAACTTAAAATTCTCGGATTTTGAGAGTTCTCCGCATAAGTTTGAGAAAGACCAGTTCCAACTTCTAAGGTATTGGAGAAAGGACTGTAAGCTGGAAGCTGTCGTGTAGAAGGTGTCAGTTTAGATAAGGCTTTAACGTCATCAATTCCTGAAGTGTAAGTATTGGGCAATGTTGTTAAATTGTTCGAGGTGAGCTTGTCAATCTCAATCGACTTTACGGTTAATTGGGTAGAAGTAAGCGCACCATTAATTGGGTGTATCTTATTAGGTCCGTTTGCAGATCTTCTCTCAGCTGAAACTTTAGTATGTAGAATAACAGAAGGATTAATTGCGGGAGATTCTGCTGAAATAACTTTTTGTGAAGCAATGAATTCCTCAGAATTAATATTAATTGCTAAAAGATAATCAGGGGTCAACTCAACGCTAAGTCCCATTTTTGTCGAGGTTGCAGTATGTTCGCGATCAATGGTTACCGCCGTAGAAAGAAGACCAAACAATAAGATCATACCGAATACGGACCAAGCAATCAATCCTTTTCTTCGCTTACGTTCGGCATTCAACAATTGCTCCATTTCACTCCAATAACTTGGGTTGTAAGCAGGGCTTTTTGAAGTGTCTGCAGCCTTACGAAATAAATCGTCGATATGTTGGTCGTTCAAATTCATATTGCAATACGTGACCTATTGTTCTTTTCTTGTTGTTCAAGCAATGCTTGAAGTTCTTTTCGAGCGGTAGATAAATGCCACTTAGATGTACCTTCAGACATCTTAAGTAAATCGCTTATTTCCCGGTGATTGTAACCTTCAATTACATACAAAACAAATACCTGTTTCGTAGCAGGTTTAAGGTACTCAAGTAACCTTAAAACACTATTTTCATTAAAATCATTATAAGCCTGATTCGATGTGTTGTTCGAATGAAATTCCAATTCACGATCGTGCTCTCGACTAGTTACACGTTCTTTATAGTTTTTGTTTTTTCGGTATTCATCAATGAGTGTATTGTTCATTATTCTCCTAGACCAGGCAATAAAAGAGCCTATTTCTGGCTCTATGGAACCAATATTTTTTAAAATTTTCATGAACCCGATGTTGAAGGTGGCACGCGCATCTTCTTCATTGATATTGTAACGCATGCATAATGGCATAAGAAAACGAAAGCATGCCTCATATAACGTTTCCTGAGCTTTGCGGTCGTTCTTCGCACACTCAGAAATTAATTCCACCGTTATATTAGTGTATGTACCCAACGTTTTTATTTTATTCTCCTTATGCAATTTACGCTTTTTTATTTTGGAAACAAAATGTATTCTACTTCACTTAACGACTTCCTGTTGGATTTAGTTGGTAATTAACGTGTTTCTGGTAAAAAAAAATTATTTTCGTAAAAAATGGAAAAGAGTATGAAGTTTTTTATCGATACAGCGAACCTTGAAGAAATTAAAGAGGCGAATGATTTAGGGATTTTGGATGGCGTCACCACCAATCCAT
>JALQTG010000332.1 GCA_023264075.1 Crocinitomicaceae bacterium | reverse complement strand
GAGGTCAATTGATTAAGGTGATGTTTTTTGGAAATCAAGAATTGGTGCAGTTGATTTTCTCATTTGTATCTTCTCTCGGGATGATTGCACTTGGCTTCTTAGTAGATTCATGGGTGGTTATGGCATTTGGTTTTCTCCTCGGTTTTCGTGTCAAAGGAATGCACAAGTTATATAACATTCGGAAAGAAATGAAATCTGAGCATATCCAGTACGAAACTTCTTACGAGAATTTGACCGACGGTAGTTATGCGAAAATTAAAGAAATACTCTTCACGAACAAACCCATTCTTCGAGAAATTGAAGAACAAAGTGATGAGCGTCATTTTAATCAGTTGATTGCTAATCAAGTAGATGGTGTTCTTCAAGAACCTATGTCACGCGATGCGAAGTTTTTTAAAAAGGCTATTTTTATTCTTGTTTGGGCATTTTTTCTTTTCGGTACAGCGTATTATATTTTAACTATCGACTTAAACCAAATTACCAATGCATTTCAAATTAGGTGAGAAGGTAAGCTTTCTCCATGAATCGGGTTGGGGAATCATACGAGAGTTTAAAAATGAAAGTGTTGTCGTGGAAGACGAAACGGGTTTCGAACGCAATGTTCAACTGGAAGAATTGGTGAAAATCCGAGGGAGTCATGTGGATCACATGGACACTGTCCCTCTTTCCTTTTCTGGCAAAGAAGCGGACGGTGATGTTGGACATCCATCCAATCGATCAGATGATGTTCGAAAGCTCAAGGATTTCTGGGAACTAGATTTACACAGTCACGAATTGCTAGAGTCAGAAACAGGCATGTCCAATGCTGAAGTGCTCCGCCATCAATTGTCCGTGTTTAAGTCATTTTTTCGAAGTGCACGCGATAAACATGTCCGCAAATTAGTGGTCATTCATGGTGTTGGCCAAGGGGTGTTAAAAGGTGAAATTCGTGATTTTTTAAGTGATCAGGATGGAGTTCAATTTTACGATGCAGATTTTAATGAATACGGAAAAGGGGCCACAATGGTGGAACTGTTTTACAGGTAGTCGAACAAAATGCAGGATGAAGGGTTATGTTGAAAACTAAAATAAAGAGAATATGAAAAGAATAATGGTGATGTTTGCGATTCTTACTGTTAGTCTGGTTGGATGGAGTCAAAAAAGTATTTACGATTTCAAAGTAACAGATATCGAAGGGAATGAGTTTGATTTCTCGACGTTAAAGGGCAAGAAAATCATGATTGTGAATACTGCTTCGAAATGTGGACTAACACCACAGTATAAGCAGCTTCAAGAAGTATACGAGAAGTACGTTAAGGAAGGATTAGTAATTGTTGGTTTTCCAGCAAATAACTTCATGGGACAAGAGCCTGGATCAGAGGATGAAATCGCTTCGTTTTGTGAAAAAAATTACGGTGTAACCTTTCCGATGATGGCGAAGATTTCAGTGAAAGGGAAGGATATGCATCCAATTTATCAGTATTTGACAGATAAAAAAATGAATAAATTAGAAGATAGTGAAGTGGCATGGAATTTTCAAAAGTACCTCATCAACGAGAAAGGGGAATTAGAAAAGGTGATTTCGCCGCGTACCAAACCAGACGACCAAGAAATTATATCTTGGATTGAGGGAAAATAGAAGCGCGTTAAATTATCTTTTACTTAATATTGACGATGGCGGCTCAAAAGGGTCGCCATTTCTTGTTGAAGCGTAGCGCCTTTATCTGTGTTGTACCAGTTCTGTAAGATTATTTTTTGCTCCTCAAAGGGTGCGTTTTTCGCTTTCAACTTAAGGTAAATTGTTTGACAAGGAGCAGGACGTGGGCCCCAATGAAACAAGTCGTTTTCGTTTTGATCCCGAGCGACAAGCTTCGGAACAGACTTTCCACCATTATTAAGGTAATTCTCTATCATGTAAGGTGGTGTATCTCTCCAAACGATTCGCACATCAATCAAGGGATTGTATGTGCTCATCAAATACAAGAAGGGAATACTGTGCGCCGCGTCACCGCACCATGGTTCTGTGATGATGTACCAGGTCTGTGGAGTAGTGATCTGTTGAATGGCTGTTATAAGTTTAGGTTCAATAACTCCAGTTTTTAACCAGCGTTTTTGGCGTGAATTGTTGAGTTTAACATATTCCATGTATGCGGGATTGTCGTAGGGTGCAGTTGGATTTTCTGTGGTGAGGAGGCGCTCAAATGTTGATAAGTATCCTTGCCAATCGGTTGTGTTTGCTTGGTAATTTGTATTCATGGTATTTTAGTCTGTTGTTTAAACAAGCCGGAGTAAATATAGTTTGTTTTCTTACTTTTGCGCAATGGTTACAAATGACGATAATCGCTTTATGCAACGAGCGCTGCAATTGGCAGAGCTAGGTGTTGTGAATGTAGCGCCCAATCCTATGGTGGGCGCTGTTATTGTTCACAAAGGTGCCGTTATCGGAGAAGGCTACCATAAGAAATACGGCGAAGCGCACGCTGAAGTAAATGCAGTTGATGCCGTGAAAGACCACCACCTGCTTTCAGAAAGCACCATGTATGTTACCTTAGAGCCTTGTGCACATCACGGAAAAACGCCGCCATGTGCGGATTTGTTAGTGAGGCATAAATTTAAGCGAGTGGTAATAGCTTGTGTCGATTCATTTTCAGAAGTCGCAGGAAGAGGGATTGAAAGACTAGAGAGGAATGGTATTGAAGTAACCGTTGGGGTATTGGAGGAACAGGCCCGCGAAGTGAATAAACGTTTTTTTTGTTTTCATGAAAAAAAACGTCCATATGTTCTTCTCAAATGGGCGCAAACAACCGATGGACTCATGGATCGAAGCGGAAAAGAACGTAAGGAGGGAGTTAATTGGATTACCCAACCGGCATCAAAAAATTACACGCATCAATGGCGGTCTGAGGAGCAGGCTATTTTGGTCGGTTGGAAAACCATTGAAAATGACCAGCCGTCTTTAACGGTGAGGGAGGTGAAAGGTAGTTCGCCACATCGCATCATCCTCGACCCCAACTGCTCGTCCTCGGTCAAAAGTACTGTATATAACGACGGCTTGCCAACAACAATTTTCGTGAAGAAGAATAAGTTCGTGGGATTACATGAGGCGGTCGAAGTTGTCGAGTTACAGGAGGTGTTTAATGTTCAAACAATTTTAGCTGAGATAGCCAAAAAACAATTTTTATCTGTTTTTGTGGAAGGAGGAAGCCGCACGATCAGTGAGTTTATTCAGGCGAACCTTTGGGATGAAGCACGTGTTTTTACGGGTGCAATAGAGTTTGGAGAAGGAATTCCGGCACCAACACTTGGTATTACTCCAGTATCTACTAAACAGATTGGGAAGGATCAATTGACCTTATATCGTAACATATGATTTATCTGGCATTAAGCATTTTTTGTTCAACGATCATTTTGGTGGTCTTCCGGATGTTTACACGATTCGAAATCAATACCTTCCAGGCCATTGTATTCAACTATTTGGTGGCATTTTCTGTAGGGTTTGGTTTGTATGGCGGAGATTGGAAAAATGACTATTTGCAGCAAGGTTCCTGGCCGGTGTTCGCGTTGATTATTGGTGTGTTATTTATCACGTTGTTTCTCATTATGGGAAAAAGTGCGCAAGAGAACGGGATAGGAATTACCTCAGTGACGGTGAAGATGAGTTTAGCGATTCCAGTTGCACTGGCTATTTACATCTATTCGGAAGCCATCTACTTAGCAAAAGTAATGGGGGTGGTTTTAGCATTACTCGGCGTTTTTCTAATTACCTTCCAGAAGAAATCGGATAAGAACGCGCGCAGTGGAAATTATTGGTTTTTAATTGTCTTGTTCTTAGGAAGTGGGGCCCTCGATACAGTGTTGAATTATGTAGAAAAGAAAGCGTTGGGAGACCTTTCGCCTGCTTTGTTTTCAGCCATCGGGTTTGGAATCGCTGGCACTATTGGACTAATCGTTCTTTTGGTTGGGGTCGCTTTGAAAAAACAACAGGTTCATTGGAAGAATTGTATAGCAGGAATCGTGCTCGGAGTGCCTAATTATTTTTCGATTTACTTTTTAATCATGGCTATTCGAGAGCCCATGGATGATTCGATTACCTATGCACTCAATAATGTTGGGATTGTCATGGCTTCTTTCGCATTGGGCATTGTCTTTTTTAAAGAATCAATCACTATCTTGAAAATCGTAGGTGGCGCCGTAGCTATTTCCGCAATTCTTTTATTGATGGTGTAATTTTGACGACTTAGGCACCGTCTTTTCCTCCTCAAAATCACCTTTTACAACTTAAATGCGAGATTGTTCGGTTTATGTCGTACCTTTGCGCTCAATTTTTAATACAATATATGACTTTTAGTGAATTAGGGTTGAGACCAGAGGTGTTGAAAGCAGTTACCTCGCTTGGTTTTGAGCAACCCACACCGATTCAAACTGAGGCCATTCCGCATCTATTGAAATCAAAGTGTGATTTCGTGGGATTAGCTCAGACTGGAACGGGAAAAACTGCAGCCTTTGGACTGCCGATGATCAATCGAATTACCGAGACATCGAAGTATCCAAAAGGCCTGATTATCTGTCCTACGCGGGAATTATGTTTGCAAATCGCAAACGATTTAAAGGGATTTTCCAAATTTGATAAACATATTGCGATTGAAGCAGTGTATGGAGGTACTGACATCCGTAGACAAATGACTTCTATCAAGAATGGTGTAAGCATTATCGTCGCAACACCTGGACGTTTGGTGGATTTGATTAACCGGCGCGCAATTACGTTAGATGAAGTTGAAGCTGTCGTACTCGATGAGGCCGACGAAATGTTAAACATGGGTTTCAAAGAGGATTTAGATTTTATTCTACGTCAAACTCCTGAAACGAAAAGTACATGGTTATTTTCTGCAACGATGCCTAAAGAAGTGGCAAATATTGCGAAAAATTACATGACAGATCCATTGGAAGTTTCTATCGGTTCAAAAAACCAAGGAAACGAAAACATTGATCACATTTATTTTGCAGTAAAAGAAAAAGATCGCTATTCGGCGTTGAAAAGTTTAATTGACTTTAACCCGAATATTTTTGGTTTAATTTTTTGTAGAACTCGCAGAGAAACCCAACAAGTAGCTGAGAAATTAGCGAAAGATGGATACAACGCAGAGGCACTCCATGGAGACCTTTCGCAAGCACAGCGTGATCGAGTAATGAAGTTATTCAGAGATCGTACGCTTCAGCTATTGGTCGCTACCGACGTGGCTGCTCGTGGTATTGATGTGGATGATATCTCACACGTGATCAATTATAATTTACCGGACGAAATCGAAAACTATACCCACCGTAGCGGTCGTACTGCTCGCGCAGGAAGAAAAGGGGAGTCTTTGGTGTTGATTAATACACGTGAAAAAGGTAAGATTAAATCAATAGAACGTGTCATTAAACAAGAGTTCACATATGCCTTAGTGCCTTCACCTGAAGATATTTGTGCGGTTCAGCTGCAATCAATGATTCAAAAAGTGAAAGAAATTCCTGTAAACGAAAAGGAAATTGGGAAGTTTATTCCAGGTATATTGGAGGATTTTGAAGACTTATCCAAAGAAGAAGTCATTAAGAAATTCATCTCCGCTGAATTTAATCGTTTTCTCGATTATTACCGTAAAGCGGGAGATTTGAATGCTTCAATTACTAGTTCAGGAAGAGATGAAGGTTTTAGTGATAATCGTCGTGGTCGCAGGGATCGTGGTGGTGATGAAAACAAACAACGCTTTTTCGTTTCTCTGGGTGAAAAAGATGGCTTAAATCGTGGTGGATTACTTCGCGTAATTTGTGATGCTACTGGACTAAGTTCAGGATCAATTGGTCGTATTGACATAATGCCGGCATTCTCATTCTTTGATGCGGATAAGGGGGATGTTGATCAAATCCTGAAAAAGGTGGATGGTGCAGAATTCGAGGGTAAATCGATGGCTGTTCAATTGTCTAGCGAGAAAAAATCAGGCGGCGGAGGCGGCGGTCGTTCTAAGTTTGGTG
>JALQTG010000330.1 GCA_023264075.1 Crocinitomicaceae bacterium | reverse complement strand
AACGACTAATGGATCCACGTAAAAAGTCTATTCCAACGAATACCTTCGGCAGCGTCTTTTGAAAACCAGACCAAAGAAGCTTTACCCACAATATGGTCTTCTGGTACAAAGCCCCAAACCCTAGAGTCCGCAGAGTTGTATCGATTGTCTCCCATCATCCAATAATAATTCATCTCAAAGGTATATGAAGTGGTTTCTTTTCCGTCAATGTACACTTTTCCTTCCTTTTCAATAAGTGAATGTCCTTCATATGCTGTGATTACACGGGTGTACCAATCCAAATTGTGACGATTTAATTCAATCGTTGCTCCTTTTTTCGGTACCCAAAACTTTTGAAAATTGGATACTGTATTGGAAACGTTAAATTTCTTTGGGTAGTAATCTAAATTTTGAATTTTCTGTGAATTGGCCATATCGTTTTGGTCAAATGCAGCTGGATTGTATAATGTGAAGGTAGCCTGAGGATAAGCCGCCTGGAGTGCGTCTTTTTCCTTTTGTGTAAGGAACATGATATTCCCTATGATGTCGTTTCCTTCAGTGAGACCAAAGCGTGTTTTAAATGTTCGCGCCGACACATTTTCAAGATTGCTAACCTCGTAGCGCAAATTTTGAAACTCGAAGATTGGTGCAGCATCGCCATTTACAAATAATTGCGCATCACGGATTTCCAATGTATCCCCTGCGATTCCTACGCATCGTTTGATGTAGTTTTCGCGTTTGTCCACCGGGCGGTATATAACCCCGTAGTGATCAATAAAACCTTCGCTATTTGAAAAAGTACGTTTTTCTTTAGCTATTGCATGTCTAGCTCTCGCTGTCCAACGTGAATAATTATCAATGAATTGACCCCAATATGCATCGTAATCGCTTGATAGTGTCAACCTCAGTTCTTCCATTTTTCTTTGGTATACACTGTCTTTATAGCTTTCTGATTTTTCAGTTAAATTCGACTGAATGAAGTTTCTTATTTTCCGCTCTTGAGCACTAAAATCCGGTGTTTGGTTTTCTTCTTGAAATAAACGCCTAGCCTCATTAATCACGATTCCATGATAATCATGTCCCATTAAACCATTGGGCATTCTTGGATCATAAACGGCTGTATCTCCGGAGGGATAGTTAAAGACAACGACGTCGTAGCGTTCAATGTCTTTAAAACCAGGAAGCCTTGTATATTCCAAAGTTTCCAAGGACAGGTATGATTTAACGTCAATCCAAGGAATCGTATTATGTACCAATGGAAATGAGAGCGGAGTTACCGGTACCTTAGGGCCGTAAACAGTCTTGTTCACAAATAGAAAGTCTCCTACAAGCAATGTTTTTTCCATGGATCCGGTAGGGATTTGGAATGGCTCAAAAATATACGTACGAATCCCACTTGCTGCAATTAGCGCAAATAAAATGGAGTCACCCCATTCTTTGATAATGGTTTTTTTGCCTTTTTTCTTTTTTTGAATAAACCCTAAAATATACGCAATGATGTGTCCGAAAATAGGAAGGGAAAGAAAGAGTACCAGATGGTCGCCTTGAGCACGTCGTCGCAGGTGTTCTTCGTTTTCCCAATCGGTAGAATAATTGGGTTGTAAGGTGTCGTCAGTGGCCACTTTTGCCATCAATAGAAATGGGAAGAAAATGCCTTGTAGGGTATCTGTTAATGAGAAAAAGCCAAATTTACGGATGTAAGATATGTTGAAAACCATCCACATCGGAATATGTAATCCTGGGATCAACATAAAGAATGACCACCACCATGGCTGACCTGCAATTTTTGAAGCAATTGCATAGTTGTAAAATGGAACAAGTGCTTTCCAGGATGCTTCACCAGCTTTGGGAAAACTTTTCCACCACAAGGCGATGTATGGGAAAACAAGAAAAAAGAGGTAGAAATAAAGAACTGACATTGTTTAATTATTTAAGGTTGAGGACGTCACGCATAGTGAAAACGCCTTTTTTGTGGAGTAACCATTCAGCTGCTACTACAGCACCTGTTGCGAAACCACTTCGGTTATGTGCTTCGTGTTTGATCGTAATCGTATCAATTGGAGATGTATAATTGACAGTATGGGTGCCAGGTACATCGGGTTCTCTTAGAGCCTCAATTACGAGTGAACTATCGGATTTAATTGAGTTGTGGTCTTGAGGACAAAACCAGTTGGTATATCGATCACTTGTTGAAACTATTCCTTCAGCTAACGTTATGGCCGTTCCACTGGGAGCGTCTAGTTTTTGAGTATGATGTATTTCTTCTAAACTAGCATGATAAGACGGGTGTTGGGACATGAGTGATGTTAACTGTTCATTGAGTTTAAAAAAGAGGTTGACACCAATACTAAAGTTAGAAGCATATAAAAACGATCGATTTAATTGTTTTGCTTTGTGAGTTACCTGCTCCAAATCTTTATTCCATCCTGTTGTTCCAATGACACATGGGATATCATGGTCTAGAAAAAAATGAATATGCTTCAATGCTAGGTGGGGGACTGAAAACTCGATGGCCACATCAACATCTTGAAAGTCAGCAGTCTCAATAGGGTTTTCTGAGTTGACCTTCGTGGTAACGGTGTGCCCTGAAGCTAAAGCAATAGATTCTATTGCTTTCCCCATTTTTCCATATCCTACCAACGCTATGTTCATACTGAAATCAAATCTAGGGTAAAATTACAATTATGAGGTCCATAACAATTTATTTTAACGAAATTTAAGTGCAAGTTGTATTCCTGGTGTATTGATATTTTGCATATTCGGTCGAATGGACAATGTAAGATCTTCACTGACGTCAAATTCTACGAAGTGACCCTCTACAAAAGCATCTAGGACGTTGAGTCCATAGACCGCAATAAATGCAAACAGCATTAAGTCTCTATTTCTTGAGTGCTGCTGCTGTAGGGTTAGGATACCTTGATTGTCATAAATTGAAAATTCAGGAAAATAGGTGGTGCTGCTGACGTTGTTGTCGACCCTAAGTAAATATTCTTTCTTGAGATTTCTTTGGGTTACGTGATTCTCTGCGGCAAAAAAGAGCGTTGATCCAAGTCCAGCGTAAATTAATGGGACTTTCCAGAAAACTTTATGCTTCCCTTTTTCAGCATGAATATGGTTGTAAACTTGACCTGCACCGGGAAGGATTGTGCTCATCAATGCTGCTTTTTTCGGAGAATGAAGGGTGTCGTTTACCTCGATATTCGTTGTGCCAGTTTGTGAATACACGAATAAAGTTGACAGAAACGCAAACACTAAAAGGAGCAACTTCATGCTGAAAATGTACTAATTGAATTTATCTGTTAACGCCTAAAAAAATGGCAATAGTCTGTATTAATTATAACTTTTGTTGAGAATTTCTATGATTCTATTTAAATCTACTTCAGAATTAAAGCTAATAGTAAGTCGACCATTACCAGATGGCTGTTTGCGAATTTCAATTTTAGCGGCGACTTTCTCGCCAAATTGTTGCGCAAATTGGACTTGTTGACTTGTTGGTTTGAGACCTTTTTGCACATCACTTGAAGCAGTCGATTTTCCGTTGGTCGGTTTTCCTTTGATTAATGCCTCTACATCGCGCACTGAAAGCTGTTCTGCAAGTATTTCATTAAACAGCTCCAATTGTTTATCTTCCGAACCGACAGAAACTAGAGCTCGTGCGTGTCCCATGCTCAATTCATTTTCTCGAACAGCCAATTGGATGCGTGGAGGCAATTTAAGCAATCGAATATGGTTGGTAATCGAGGTTCTGCTTTTTGCCAATTTTTTAGAAAGTTCATCTTGCGTAAGCTTGCATTCTTCCAATAAACGCTGATAGGAGAGGGCTACCTCAATCGCATTTAAATCTTCTCTTTGAATGTTTTCTACGAGCGCCATTTCTAACATGGCTTGGTCATTCGCTAAACGAATATATGCGGGAACCTCTTGTAGACCAGCAAGTTTGGATGCTTTAAAACGTCGTTCTCCAGATATCAATTGGTATTTGTCACGGCCAAGTTTTCGTACGGTGAGCGGTTGAATAATTCCGTGTTGAGCAATAGATTCGCTCAGTTCGACAAGGGCAGTTTCGTCAAAGTCGGTTCTTGGATTGAACGGGTTGGGTTCAACGTTACTTACTTTCAATATAGCTACAGATCCTAAAACGGATCCGTCTCCTAACTCTTTTGAAGTAATGTCTGTTGCCGAACTCTCCAATAAAGCACTTAATCCTTTTCCCAGAGCCGGTCTCTTTTTGGTGTTAGAGCTCATTTTCTAGTGAGATTTTTTTGTCTTCCGAATTAATTTTCGTTGCATTGTTATTTTGTAAAATTTCTCTTGCAAGGTTGAGGTAATTTACTGATCCTTTGCTAGCGGCGTCATGCATAATAATGGTTTCACCATGACTAGGAGCTTCTCCAAGTTTAGTATTTCGATGAATAATCGTATCAAAGACTAATTCTTGAAAATGAGTTTTTACTTCGTCTACAACTTGATTCGCTAAGCGTAAGCGAGTATCGTACATCGTCAATAGAATACCCTCAATTTCAAGTTCAGTATTCAATCTTCCTTGAACAATCTTAATGGTATTCAGTAATTTGCCTAATCCTTCCAATGCAAAATACTCACATTGAACAGGGACAACTACGCTGTCTGCAGCAGTTAACGCATTAACGGTAATTAAGCCTAAAGAGGGGGAGCAATCGATGATGATGAAATCAAAGTTTTCTCGAATTTTTTTTAACGCCAAACGCATCATGTGTTCGCGGTTAGGCATATTGATCATTTCGAGTTCTGCACCCACCAAATCAATGTGTGATGGTAAAATGTATAAATTTGGATTTTCTGTTTCACGAATTAATTCCGAAGGATCTGTACCATTGATGAGACATTCATAAATGTTTTTCGTGTTTTTGGGATCTAACCCTACACCAGAAGTGGCATTGGCTTGGGGGTCTGCATCAACAATCAATGTTTTGTATTCCAACACACCCAGACTACCTCCTAAGTTAATAGCAGTAGTCGTCTTCCCAACACCTCCCTTTTGATTGGCAATTGCAATTATTTTTCCCATATTCTTGTTTATCGAAATTATTAGCCCAATTCTTCAAATGAAACGGAAGTATATGCTTCTGTAATCGAATCGGGAGCATCTTTCAACTCATCCACTTTTGCAAGGGCATCTTCCAGTCCTTCCCTGAATTTATCAAAATCTTCTTTGTATAAAAAGATTTTGTGCTTTTGGTAACTCACTCTTCCGTTGTTGGTCGATTTTTTACTTTCAGTTACCGTAATGTATAAGTCATTACCTTTTGTAGATTTAACATCAAAAAAGTACGTTCTTTTTCCAGCTCTCACAGCATTGGAATATAGATCGTCACTTCTGTCTGTGTTTTTCCCTTCTTCCATTTCTTCTTCATTTACTACACAACACACAAATATTTGGTTTTTTTTCGGTTTAGGCAAGCATTTTTAACGAGGTGTTAATAACTTCCTTCGAATGGTGATAAAAGGAACATCGAGCTAAGTCGCTTCCGTATAT
>JALQTG010000312.1 GCA_023264075.1 Crocinitomicaceae bacterium | reverse complement strand
ATCAATTCTTCTGGTTTCCAATGCTTGCGAAGCAGAGGAGCGTGAGAGTTTAACATTCAAATGGTCGTAAATATGGCAAATGAATCCACTGCAATCTAACGTTGGCGTGGTTGAATTTCTATAGCGATAAGGTGTTCCAAGGAATTGCTTTCCGATATTTATTACTGAATCGACCATTTCTTTTTTAGACAGACGAAGCTCATCAGGAACTTTGCTAAGGGAGGATAATTCGGAAACGGACGTTTGAGCCTCTGAGAGACCACAGAAGAAAAAAGTCGCAGTGAACAATATAAAAAATCGCAGATACAGCAAGTGTGAAAATTTGTGAGTCGTGAAATTAGTTGATTTAAAGGAAAGAGGGATGATTTTAACAAAAAAATAAGACGGCGTTCTGCTAATGCGGTTTAATTTTTTTCATCCAAAAATATCCTTCCGATAATTTTCTTTTTCATCATCTTCCATGAGATCGAGATAAGTTGTGTAGCGCGAAGCGGCAATATCTCCTTTTTCCACGGCGTCTTTCACTGCGCAACTAGGCTCATTGATGTGCAAACAATTATGGAATCTACATTGGTTGAGGCGCTCGCGCATTTCTGGGAAGTAATGGCTAATCACTTCTTTGTCCAAATCCACAATTCCAAACGCCTTGATTCCAGGTGTATCGATGATAAATCCCCCTGACTTTAAGGGGTGCATTTCTGCAAATGTAGTGGTATGTTGCCCTTGCAAATGATGGGTTGAAATTTCGGAAGTTTTAATTGTTAAATTAGGATCTAATGCATTGATCAGTGTGCTTTTTCCAGTACCGCTGTGCCCTGAAATCATGACTTGGTTTCCACTAATTTCCTCTCGAAGAAATGCAATATTTTCTTTATTGAGGGCTGAAATCTTGTAACAAGGATAACCAATGTTTTGATAAATTGCCGCGATTTCATCAACCAAGGGTAAATGCTCTTCAATATAAATGTCCATTTTATTGAAGAGAAGAGTGACTGGAATTCTGAATGATTCGGCGGCGACTAAAAATCGATCAATGAATGCCAAATGAGTAACTGGTGCAACGAGCGTCACTATTAAATAGGCCCTATCGATATTTGCTGCAAGAATATGCGAGCGCTTTGAGAGATTCACAGATTTTCGCACGAGATAGTTTTTCCGCTGGTGAATGGAGTGAATGACACCGCCCTCTTCTTTCTCCAGTAATTCCAACTCTACCTCATCTCCAACCGCGATTGGGTTGGTGGTCTTTGCTCCGTCGAGTCTTATTTTTCCACGGATGAGGCAAGAAACGGTATTACCGTCTTCCAGTAAGACATTATACCATTTTCCGGTAGATTTTATAACGCGACCTGTTTGCATAGAATTGAGTGCAAATATACAATTAAAAAAGGCTGAATACTTGCGTAAACAGCCTTTTGAGATATTAATAAAAATACGTCTAGTTTGCCTTAATTTCGAATTCAGTTCTTCTGTTTTCTTGGCGCCCTTCAGCTGAATTATTTGAAGCAATTGGTTTTGATGAACCATACCCCATTGCTGTCATTCGGTCTGCTTTGATGCCTTTTGACTTCAGGTAATTCACTACGGCGTCAGCGCGTTCTTGTGATAACTTGTCGTTCAATGTTGCTGATCCAGTATTGTCAGTGTGTCCAGAGATTTCTATTTTTAATTTAGGAACGTCGTTCATTAACTTTACTAAACGGTCTAATTCTGAATTTGACTCGGATCTCAACACCGCTTTACCTAAATCAAAGAAGATGTTACGCAATGCAATTTTACTTCCTACAGCAATATTTTTAAGCTCAATCGTCTTATCGACTAGGTTGTAATCACTGCCATCAGGGATGTCGAAATTCTCGGAGTGAAATAGGTATCCTTCTGCTTTTACTGCAATACCATAATTTTTACCAGCTGTTAGTGATAAAAGAAATTTACCAGTGGCGCTATTCGTGGTAAATCGTTCGATGATTTTTCCATTGGAGTTGTCAACTATTTCGATCTCAGCTTCAACAGCTTTCCCCGTAATTGCATCAATCGTAATTCCCTTAAATACTGTTAGGGAAACTTTATTCACACTCACTGTTTTCTCAATTTGTGGGTCCTTTATAGGCATTGCTAGGGAGGCTAATAAATAGTCCTCCATATCCACAATTGGCTCCTTTGGTGGTCCCCAGAATGTCACTTTGTAAATATCAAATCCACCAGCTCCGCCGTCTCTATTTGAGGCGATATACGCATACTTTCCGCTCGCAGTTGAAGCGAAGAAGAAATCGTCATATGGTGTGTTGATAGGATATCCTAAATTTTTTGGCTTTGTCCATGTTCCTTGATCGCGGTACGATACGAAAATATCATACCCTCCGAGTGATTCGTGCCCCTGAGAAGCGACGTACATCGTTTTCCCATCAATTCCTAAGTAAATCGGACCGTCATTGAATTTAGTATTTACTTCACTAACCATAGTTGCGGCTCCAAAATTCTTTTCAATTTTACTGCGCATACCAGAGTACATAATTTCAAATCCATTGCTTCTTGTTTCGCTATCGCGCGCAAAAAAGATGTTGTAGCCATCATGATTGTAGGAAGCATAAATTTCATTTACTTGGGGTGTACTTATTTGCCGAGGTAAAATATCTGCCGGGCCCCATTTTGTACCAGTTAAAACAGACTCGTATATATCAATCTGTCCTTCATTATCTTTATGCAAAAGCATGCGTGTTCCGTCGTAAGAAAGGTTGTTTACGATATCGTCTTTATTCGTATTTACGCTACCATTGATGGGATTCGGCTTTTGCCAAAATCCATCATTAAAGAATGCAGTAAAAATGTCGTGGTCGTACTCATTTACATCGTTCGGCGAGTTTGAATTGGGACGATTAGAACTAAATATAATTTGTGATCCGTCCGTAGTTATAGACGGCGCAATTTCATCATTGGCAGAATTTAATTCCTTGATGTTGTCGACCCAAACTCGTTCTGGATCCGAAACCGCCTTTTTAGCGTTTTGACATTCCTTTTTACGCATGCCAACGAATTTGGAAAAGTTATCGGCTTTTTTATAACCGTCTTCGAATTTTTTGTAAGCTGAAAGTGCACCATCAAAATCCTCTTCTAACTGAAGCGCATAACCCAAATAATATTGAATGAATGGATCGCATTCTGGATCGAGTTCAAGCGCTTTTTTGATAAAAACAGGAGCCTTATATGGGGAACTAGAATAGATATGACAAACGCCAATTCGGAAGTTGTTTAATCCATTATTTGCATTCAGTTTTTGAGCACGTTCATAGCGCTGCAATGCTTTTTTGAAATTTTGTTCTGGACTTTTTACTTCAAAGATAGCCGCAGAGCCTAATTCGAAAAATTCGTCGGCCTCTTTGATGGCAGTTTCAACTGCTTTGAATTCCTCAACGTTTTCTTTGAAATTTGCTTTTTTAAATTCAACATTCTGTGCGAAAGTGAGCGAAGACAAGCCTGTTATAAATGCGAGTGTATATAATACGTTTTTCATTGTTCTCATTTTTTATTGACCACAGTTTTCTGAATAATAAGACTTGCCAGTTTCAGCTCCAAGTTCTCTGGCCTTTTCCCAATCTTCACATGCTCCTTGCATTTCCCTCAACATTTCTTTTATCATGCCGCGGTTAACATAGGCGGAAGCATAGTTTGGGTCGATTTTCAAAGCTTTGTTTGCAGCTTCTAGGGCCCCTTTGTAGTCTTCTTTTTTGAATTTTACAGCAGCAATATTCGCAAAGGCAGGAGCATAATCCGCTTTAATTTCTAAACATTTATTGAAATCGTTTAGTGCATCATCCAAACGATTCATCGCCATTTGCGTGGCTCCACGATTATTATAGGCTAAATGAAATTTTTTATCCACTGAAATGGCACGATTGAAATCTGCCATGGCGCCATCGTAATTTTTCATTTTTCTTTTGGTCGTCCCTAAGTTATTCAGCACAAATGCTAATTCAGGATTCTTGCGCGCCGCTTCTTCATAGTCCTTAATTGCTTTTGGATAATCACCTTTCATTCGGTAGCAACTCCCACGGTCATTGTATGCGTAGGCTTCATCCCCTTTTAATTCGATCGTTTTAGTGAATGATTGAATAGCCCCATCATAATCTTGTTGCAAGAATTGTAAAGTTCCAAAATTGTAATATGCCTTAGGGTTCGCTTCATCGAGTTGAATTGATTTTTTATAGTCATTCTCTGCTGACAAATAATCTCCATTACCCTGAAATGCACGTGCTCTTTGGAAGTACGCCTTGGAGTAGTTTGGGTCTTTTTCTAACAGCGTCGATAACGTTTTTGAGGCGTCATTAAACTTGTTAGCCTCATTTTCAGCAACTCCTTTGTTGTAGTATGCTGCGGTAAAATTCGGATCTGATTTGATCGATTCAGCAAACATTTTGATAGCTTGTTCAAACTTCTTTTCGTTGAAAAGTTGGATTCCGGCATTGTAAGCCTCTTGACTAGCCGCAATGGCAGCATTTTCTTGGTTCAATGCAGCGATCGAGTCGCGATAAGCAATTTCTTCTGGAGTTAGGTCTTCTTCAACTTGTCCATATCCCATCGAAGTGAAGAAACAAAATACCCCGATAAGAAGCGAAAGTTTTGTTTTTATGTTCATGTGTTCTTTATTAAGAGATGTCTAATATAGATTTTTTTGGGGTTGTAACGAAGTCAAGTTTTCAACAATTCAGGATCCACATTTTTTAAGTTGTTAATAATCGATGCGCTGTCAATGGCGGTATTCGTGCTAGTAACTATCCAAAATCTTATTATCTTCGGCCACAGTTATTGAAAAAATAATAGTCATGAGTCAAGAAGTATATATTGTAGATGCAATTAGAACCCCAATTGGAAATTTTGGTGGTACACTTTCAGCGGTGCGACCAGATGATATGGGTGCAATTGTAATGAAAGAACTTATGAAACGTAATCCTTCAATTGATCCCTCGCGTGTTGAAGACGTGATTTTTGGGTGTGCAAACCAGGCCGGGGAAGACAATAGAAATGTCGCAAGAATGTCTTTATTACTTGCCGGGTTGCCTACTACGATTGGAGGAGAAACAGTAAATCGCTTGTGTGCGTCGGGTATGGCTTCTGTTGTGAATGCATCACGCGCTATTAAGGATGGAGCTGGGGAAATTTATATTGCTGGAGGCGTTGAAAACATGACTCGTGGACCTTGGGTAATCTCAAAAGCATCTACTCCATTTGGAAGAGATGCTCAAATGCATGATACTTCTTTTGGCTGGAGATTTATTAATCCGAAGATGCAAGAGCTTTACGGAACCGATGGTATGGGAAATACAGCGGAGAACTTGGTTGAAATGTATGGAATAGAGCGCGATGCACAAGATAAATTTGCTGCTTGGTCACAAGAAAAAGCAGCAAAAGCTCAAGCATCCGGTCGTTTGGCAGAAGAGATCGTGACCGTCGAAATTCCCCAACGTAAGAAAGATCCTATTTTGTTTTCTCAGGATGAGTTTATACGCGCAGGGTCGACAGTCGATGTTCTATCCACCTTGCGTCCTGCGTTTAAAAGAGATGGTTCGGTAACAGCAGGAAATAGTTCTGGGTTAAATGATGGTGCTGCTGCAATAATAGTTGCGGGTGAAACTGCAATAAAAGAGCATGGTTTAAAACCGATGGCAAGAATCGTTAGCGCAGCAGTTGCTGGTGTGGAACCAAGAATCATGGGAATTGGTCCTGTATATGCCTCTCAAAAAGCATTGGATAGAGCTGGACTAACATTGGCGGACATGGATATTTTAGAATTGAATGAGGCATTTGCTGCCCAAGTGTTGGCCTGCACTAGAAAGCTAGGAATAGAAGATAATGACCCAAGAATCAATCCAAACGGTGGAGCAATAGCCATAGGTCATCCTCTAGGAATGTCAGGTGCTAGAATTTTGCAGACAGCAGCAATTGAACTTCAAAAAACGAACAAGCGTTACGCATTGGTTACGATGTGTATTGGGGTAGGTCAAGGATACGCAACAATTATTGAGAGAATTTAGTCCCCATGAAAATGTCCTGAAGACCTAAATTCTAAACTCTGAATTCAACACTCTAAACTCTGAATTCAACACTCTAAACTCTAAATCACTTCACCCTTTTGTAAGTAATCAAAAGTGTCAATGGAACGGAAAACTTTTTAAAATCTTTTTTGTATACGAAGTAAGTGTCTGTGAACTCTTGTAGTTCCATGATTTGTTCCCCTTCGGTGTTTTTTAATTTGATTTGGGTGATTTCTGGAGTCACCGCGAAATTCCCCTGAATAGCTGTGAAATCCTCTGCTGCACCACTAAACGCTTCTTTATATGTTCCATCCGAATTAAATGTTAACGTGCTATTTGAAAGTCCTTTAGCCTGTTCTAAATAAGTGTCTATCGTTGATTTCCAATCGTCTGGTAAAAAAGAAGCGAGAAAACCTATACCTGATTCATCGATTTGATAATTGTCGTATTCCCAAACACCGACTAATTTGTCTTCTGGTCGACTACATCCAATACTGAAGACGATAAGAAGAATAATCCCACTGAACTTGAATTTCATTTTTGTAATTTTGTGGTAATAATAGTTCGAATATAATTCAATTCCAAACAATTTGTCATGGATGAAATCGTAAATAAAGTTAAAAACAGTTCCCTCGTCCAATTGGATTTAGCAGATTATAAGCCATCAGTTGATGTGGTTGATTTTGATCTTAAGGGAGTATTGTGGCAGGAAATGATTTTGAAGGAAAAAGAGTTTCGTGCATTTATTACTGACTTTGATTGGCAACAGTTTAGCGGGAAGGTAGTTGCTATTGGGTGTTCTGTTGATGCTATTATTCCTACTTGGGCATACATGCTTGTCTCAGCTGAATGTACCAAACGAAATATTCAAAATTACACGCTTTCAAAGGAAGAAATTATAAAAACTCAAATTGTAAATAAAATCAAAGCAATCAATACCCATGAATTCAGAGATGCTAAGGTCATCATAAAAGGTTGCTCAGATATTGCTGACCCAGCATTTGCGATGACGGAGTTAATCAAACACCTTCAACCACATGTGTCTTCCATAATGTATGGAGAACCATGTTCTACAGTTCCTGTTTACAAACGCCCTAAGTCTTAAAGAGATTTTGTTCTTCCCCCATCAACAGGAACATTTATTCCGTTGATATAGCTCGCTGCTGGACTCGCTAGAAAGGCAATCGCATTCGCTATTTCTTCAGGCTCCGCAATGCGCTTCATGGGAGATTGAGCAGCCATACTTGCCATTACTTCTTCATAATCAATACCTGTTGATTGAGCTGCTTTATTTTCTGCAATCGATTGAAGACGAACTGTATTGGTTGCTCCCGGAAGTACATTGTTGACAGTAATATTGAATTGCCCTAGCTCGTTAGCTAATGTTTTACTCCAATTAGCAACCGCTCCACGAACGGTATTTGAAACCCCAAGTCCATCGAGCGGTTGTTTTACACTCGTTGAAATCACATTTATAATTCTTCCGTAGCCAGCTTCTCGCATTCCTGGATAGAGTTGTTGAACTAGAATATGATTGCATATCAAGTGCTGAGTAAATGCAGTCATGAATTCGGAAGTAGAGGCATTCCGAATGGGGCCTCCTTTGGGTCCGCCAGTATTATTGACAAGGATGTGAGCGGTATGCTTTTTTTCCCAACTTTTTATTTTTTGCTCTAAATCAGAAGCATTAGTAAAGTCTGCAAGGATATAGTTGTTCTTTTCGTTGGGAGATAATTCGTTCAGTACTTGTTTTAATTTCTCCTCGTTTCTTGCAACAAGCGTAATGCTTGCGCCCAACTGAGATAATGCAATTGCTGCTGCTTTTCCGATTCCTTGTGTACTGCCACAAACTACGGCGTGCTTTCCTTTGAGGGATAATTCCATTGCGAATGTTTTGAACAAAAGTAAGAAATAATTGCCCGATTTAATGTTGTTCAGACTGAATATTTCATTCGTCTAACTATTTAATCTTTTCATCCAAGTAACTCTCATGTAAGTCTAAAACAAATTTCTTTTTAGGATATTTTGTTTTAAATACCTATTTTTGTAAATTAATAATTAAAACAATATTATGAGAAAAATGTACAAGTTTTTAGCACTGGCTGGACTTCTTCTTTCGAGTACGCTGAGTAATGCTCAGACCTTGAATGATCCAGCAGCTTGGCCCAATGCCAGCTGGACACTTTCAGGAACCTACAATGCAGGCGCTTTGTTAAGTGATCCTACGATTAGTTCGAATTTCAGCTATGATGATGATGCATCTGGAAGCGGATCAACTGATATTTTAAACGCAGAATCTCCTGTCATTGATTTGACTGCGGCTTTTGCAGCTGGTGAGACTTGGATAGTAGTGGAGTACGACTACGACTACAATCTTGGAGATGTGTTCAATTTGGAATATTATGATGCTGATTTAGCTGATTGGGTAGTTTGGGAAGCTATTCCAGACAATAGCTCAGCCTTTTCAGGTTGGTGTGCTCAAATTGCAGCACCAACAGTGACGAGTGGAGTATTAGATATTTCTGCCATGACGGCAACACAGTTGGCTGGTTTTCAGTATCGATTCGCATATGACGCCAGTTCTACATGGGGTTATGGTTTTTGTGTGAGTTCTCCAACTATTTCCTCCCAAACTCCACCCTCTTGTTTAGATCCTTCTGCGCTTCAGGTGTCAAATGTAACTTCAACTGGGCTTGATGTTTCATGGACAGAAAACGGGTCTGCTACGGTTTGGAATATTGAGTATGGTGCACCAGGATTCGTGCCTGGTACAGGTGCTGAGTTAGGCGCTGTTATTGGAACTACCAATAATCCAGAATCTATTACTGGGTTAACAGCTGGAACAAGCTACGACATTTATGTTCAGGCTGATTGTGGTGTGGACGGTACAAGTGGCTGGTCTGCAGTTGCAAGTGCC
>JALQTG010000263.1 GCA_023264075.1 Crocinitomicaceae bacterium | reverse complement strand
TTTTTCTTTAGTTCGTTCTAACGATAATACCTTTAAGTAATATTTATTTTCGTCATAAATGGTGGTATTCAATTGATTAAGTTGATCTAATTCCAATATTAATGGAAATTCATGAATCAATTCATTATTTCCATCCCGGAGTATTCCATAAAGGGAAACGACCTCGTCTGTTTTACAAGACCTATCTGATATGGTCAAACGTAGACGCGTTTCTTCGTCTTCTGCAAAATAAAGGTCTACCGAGGAGGTTTTGAAAAATGATTTACACTCTGAATTGTACGCCACTTTGTAAGGGTCAGAAATTATTTCGAAACGCTCATTAAGGTCTATAAAATAGTAGTCTTGATCTCCTTCTTGTGCTCTTTTTTTTAGCAGAAATACAGGTTTTTGATCATGAATCATAAATTGAACAATTGTATATCCCATTTTGCTGATATCTCTGATCATATCAATCCGTTTTTCGACAACAATATTTCCCAATTTGGAATCATAAACCTTAATGTAAGAATGAATCACGTTTGTGAATACTGCATAGAAACTCCTGAATGAGGAGGAGTAGACGTAGCCATTTTCATCCATTCCAATATAGGATGATCCTCGTGAAGTAGTTTTTTGTTCATCGAGAAACTCAACATAATGGTTTTGACCGTGAATAATAGAATGAGAGACTACTAATAACGCAACGATTAAAGTTATTGATTTCATATGGTTTAATTTGGTAATAAAATTAATGGAATTCTTATCATTGTGGTACTCGTTCTTCGAATACTACAATAACAGTTCTATTTTTAGACAATAAAAAGAAAGATGGAAAAGATTACAGAATCAAATAGCGCGTATAGCGATTTAGAAAAAATGAGTATCAGGGATTTGTTAACAGGTATGAATACTGAGGACAAATCTGTTCCTTTGGCTGTTGAGAAACTCATTCCTGATGTTACGGTGTTCGTTGAAGAATGCTTGAAGCGCATGAAGAAAGGCGGACGTTTGTTTTATATAGGTGCTGGAACAAGTGGTCGCCTAGGGATAGTTGATGCTTCAGAATGTCCTCCAACATTTGGTGTAAATCATGGTGTAGTAGTGGGAATTATTGCAGGAGGGGATCATGCGATTCGAAAAGCCGTAGAAGGTGCGGAAGATGATGTGCATGCCGGATGGAAGGACCTGGAGAAATTTAATGTTAGCGAAATGGATACAGTCGTAGGTATTGCTGCTTCGGGTTCTACGCCTTATGTTCTAGGTGCTTTGGAAAAAGCTAACGCTCAAGGAATGCTCACTGCCGGGATAACATGTAACCCTGGAAGTCCAATTGCAATGGTAGCCCGTTATCCACTTGTGGCTATCGTCGGCCCTGAATTTGTCACTGGTAGCACCCGGATGAAGTCTGGAACAGCCCAGAAGCTGTTGCTGAATATGATATCCACTTCACTTATGATAGGGCTTGGTCATGTAAAAGGGAATAAAATGGTCGATATGCAACTTTCCAATGCGAAACTCGTGGAACGTGGAGCCAAAATGGTCATGGAAAAAACTGGCTTATCCATTGAGAAAGCGCGTGATTTATTATTGCAATTTGGGTCTGTTCGAAAAGCCGTTGATGCGTACTTTTCAAATTAAGGTTAACTAGAAACAAATGTTATTTTCTTGACTTGATGAAGACAATCACGAGGAATAGCATGATTCCTAAAATAACAATAAGTAATAGTTCGGAGTTGATCCAAGGCAGATAGTCTGGCTGCTTTTTCGCTTTCAATGCTTCGATGTCTTCAAGTGTTAAACTATTCGTGGCATTAATAGATGCGGAGTCATCGGTAATTTCCGAAATTTCTTTAAACAAATAACGTGTTTTGCTCGTTTTTTGAAAATTTTCTCGAATGCTCGGTTGAAGCAGGTTTGCCTCATCCATCTCCGTCTTAATGATTTTAATTTTCTTGGCAGTTGAAGTATTTCGTTTATCATAAAAACGCGAAATGGAATAGGACATAAAGGCATTTGTCAGATAGAAGTGTTTATGCAAGAAATCTCCAAATTCCTCAAAGGCTTGAGAAAGTATTTTATCCGTGTCGTCCGTATACAAGGCATCATACAACAAGGCTGATTTATAATTTTCTGCTCTTGGGACTAAATATTTGTAGAATTGTTTTTGTGAATTCTTGTACAAATAGTTACTTGAATCGCGCAACAACGGAAAAATAATATTTGTTTCCGGGTCCCACGTTTTGTTAAGATACATTTCTCGCACTTCTACAAGACGCAACCGAATTTCCTTCACTGACGGAGAGTTACCTCCACGTATGATAGCTTTTTTTAGACTGTCAAAACGATTGGTTTTTAGATAGGTAAGCTGTAATAGATGAAGTGTTACTGGATGACTAATGGTGTCCGTTTTTACCTTAGAAAAATAGGTTAATGCATGGGTGAATTCTCCTAGGTAAACTAATTCAAAAGCGTAATTGAGACTATCGTGAGCTGTCCAACTACCTCTTGCTTTTAGTTCCAACGATTTTATTTGATGTTTCAGGAATGCGGGAACATTCGGTTGGCGTTCCACATACAGTAAAGTAAAGCTCCTCGTTTTTTCATAGGAGGGGGGAACCGGCATTTGATCTAGTTCATCGCCAAATGCGGTAAGTGAGAAAAATAGAAGTGTGAAAAAATAAATAATATGTTTCATTCGAGCGCTCCGTTTAGAAATACAAATTGTAAGATATTAGCACCCATGCGCAGTGCTGCTTGACGTTTACCGGGAGGGTCGTTGTGAACGCTTTCATCCTCCCAGCCGTCACCGAGGTCAGTTTCATAGGTGTACAAGAGAACCATTCTTCCTTCCTTGATAATCGCAAAAGCTTGTGGCCTTTTTCCATCGTGTTCGTGAATTTTAGGGAGTCCAGTTAATTCAAACTCTTGCTTGAAGATGGGGTGGTCAAATGGCAGTTCCACCAATGCATCATTTGGGAAGAGTTTTTGAATCTCAGGTCGGATGAACTCATCTAACCCATAATTATCGTCGATATGAAGAAAACCTCCACCCATAAGGTAAGAACGTAAATTTTCCAATTCAGCACTAGAAAAGAAGACATTGCCATGTCCCGTCATATGTATAAAAGGGTAGTTAAATAGTTCCAAACTTCCAGCATCGACATATGGCACATCTTCATCAATGGAAAGATTTAATTGTTCGTTGGCAAATCGCGCTAAGTTAGGAAGGGCAGTAGGGTTGGCGTAATAATCGCCGCCGCCGCTGTATTTCAACACAGCGAGTTGAAATCCCTGAGCGTATACCGCTCCGGTAAGCAAAATTAATGTAACTATTAAGCCTGTTTTACTTCTCATGGTGTTGTTCCTCCAGTAACAATTTCGCAATCGTGCAAGCGTACAAGCCTGCTGTTTCTGTCCGCAAACGGGTTTGTCCAAGTGTGACGCTAATATAACCTGATTTCATAGCTTCTACAACTTCTTCTTGGGAGAAATCCCCTTCGGGACCAATGAGGATTGGTAATGATTCTTGCGCATAATAAGTGTTAAGTGAAAATTTTTCGCTGTCATAACAGTGTGCAATATATCCCTTGGGATAACTTCTGAGGAAGTCTTCGAACGATGAAAGCTCCTCAATTATGGGTAAGAACGCACGCTTGGATTGTTTCATTGCTGCCACAGCTATTTTATGGATGCGTTCTGTTTTGAGGACTTTACGTTCATTGTTTACGCATAAAATAAAGGATATTTTATGAATTCCTAATTCCGTACATTTTTCCACGAACCATTCCATTCTGTCCAAATTCTTCGTGGGAGCGATTGCAATATGAATCGAGTAGGGGTCTTGATCATGGGAGGTGCGTTCAATAACCCGAACGGTACATTTCTTTGGGTGCCTATCTACAATTTCAGCTGTTACAACGGTGCCTTTTCCATCAACAAGCTCAAGAGAGTCTCCATTCTGCATGCGCAATACGCGGGCGATATGTTTCGATTCCTCCTCTGGAAGAGTGAACTGGTCGGCTTCAATATGTTCAAGGAAAAATCGCCTCATTAATGGGTCAGCTGAAAAATAAGTTCACGAAGAAGATCGGCATCGGTACCTGGGCCTCTCTGAACTCCTTTGCTTTTAAGGTCATATGCGTGCAATAGGGCAATATTGGCAGCAATCTTCTTTGGATTATAAATACGCATGGCAGCAAATAAGTCCTGTGCAGCGTAATAATTCATACGTAATTTCGATTGAGCTTCACTCGAATTTTTAATACCTAAGAAATGCGCACGCATTAATCGCTCGAAAAATCCAAACAATGAAGAGATGAGCATCGTAATGTGCGCAGCTTTTGGGTTTTGGTCAAAATAATTGATGATTTTGTTCGCTTTTAAAACATCCCGCTTTGCAATAGCATTAGTAAGCTCGAATGGATTGTAATCTTTCGATATTCCAATATTCTCTTCTATATGTGTTTCATTGATTTCTGTACCCTTCGCCAAAACAATAGATAACTTATCGAGTTCGTTGACAACTTTACTTAAGTCGTTACCTAAAAAGTCAATGAGGAGTGTTAAGGCTTTGACGCTAATGGTAAAATTTTTGGAGGTTAAATACTTGCGAATCCACCCATCCATTTGATTTTCATAGATTTTCTTACTCTCAAAGATAACACCATTTTTTTGTATGCTTTTGATGAACTTTTTCCGCGAATCGGCCTTTTTGTATTTGTGACAGATGACGAAAACGGTTGTTGATACAGGAGATTCGAAATACGATTCAAGGATTTCCCAGTCTTTCACTTCTTGAGCTTCTTTCAATATCACCACTTGATAGTCGGCCATCATTGGAAACTGTTTAAGTTGTCCAACTAATACCGATAAATCGACATCCTTTCCATATACGATGGTCTGGTTAAAGTCCTTTTCGTGCTCCTCAAGCAAAAATTCAGCCGCTGCATTGGAAATTTGATCAATGTAGTACGGTTCTTCCCCATGCAACCAATAGAGTGCCTTCGGTTGTTTGTTTTTGAACTGTAGAATAATATCCTTAATGTCTTCGGCCATTTCTTAAAACCTATTTGATGTAACGAAAATCTTGGTTGTTCTTAAATGAAATTACAGATTCATAAATGAGGCGGATACTTTCTTCAACGTCAGATTTGTTGCACATTTCGACCGTCGTATGCATATAGCGAATTGGTAAAGAAATAAGCGCTGAAGGAACGCCTTCATTGCTATATGCAAATGCGTCTGTATCTGTTCCGGTTGCACGCGAAGCCGCTTGTCGTTGAAACGGAATTTTTGCTTTATCGGCTGCCGCTATAATATGCTTAAGCACATTATTCTGAACCGCTGGTCCGTAGGTGATTACTGGACCCGCTCCTCCTTTGGTGTCACCTTGGACTTTTTTATCAATCATAGGGGTTCCTGTGTCGTGACAAACATCAGTGATAATGGCAACATTTGGTTTAATGCGATGTGCAATCATTTCCGCCCCGCGCAACCCAATTTCCTCTTGAACAGCATTAACAATGTATAATCCAAATGGAAGTGTTTTTTTATTCTCTTTCAAAAGGCGTGCAACTTCAGCAATCATAAAACCACCAATTCGGTTGTCTAAGGCGCGAGCCACATATTTATTCTTGTTGAGGAGCATAAACTCATCCTCAAATGTAACAACGCATCCTACGTGAACACCAAGTTCTTCTACTTCTTTTTTTGAAGTGCATCCACAGTCCAATGTGATGTTCTTTAAACTAGGTGCTTCGTCTTTTTCTTGACGCGTATGGATTGCAGGCCAACCAAATACAGCCTTTACAATACCACTGTCGGTATGAATGTTCACGCGTTTAGAAGGGGCAATCATATGGTCGGATCCACCATTTCTGCGTACATAAATAAATCCGTCATCCGTTATGTAATGCACAAACCATGAAATTTCATCGGCGTGTGCTTCAATGACTACTTTGTATTTGGCCGTTGGATTTATTACACCTACAACAGTCCCATAATTATCTGTAAAATAATCATCAATGTATGGTTTAATATAATCGAGCCAGATGCGCTGACCGGATACCTCAAAACCAGTAGGAGAGGCATTGTTGAGATATTTTTCAAGAAACTTTTCGCTAGCAGCAGTAATGATTTTTTTCTTAGCCATGATGATTTATTTTAAGCGTTAAAGATAGAAATATCTTCCCCAAGGAAAACACTGAAGAATTATTTTTTCTAACAATTGCTAAATTGGAACATTGATTAAAATACTTATCTTCATCGCCTGATAGAAACACGAATAGTTGATGAAGAGCTTTAATATCACTCAATTTTTGAAGAATAACTGGATTCACTTTGCTGCGATAGCACTATTTTTCTTAGTAACATTCTTGTATTTTCGCCCTCAGTTTGATGGATATATGCTAAAACAGCATGACATTGAACAGTTCCAAGGTATGGCAAAAGAAGTCAAAGATTTCCGTGAACAGTATGGCGAAGAGCCGCTTTGGACAAATTCGATGTTTGGAGGTATGCCAACTTATCAAATTTCAACCGAATATTCAGGGAATTGGATGACATCCTTTTATCGTTTTCTCCGATTAGGAATTGCCTCTCCTGCTGGAATGTTTTTTCTTTATTTGATCGGATTCTATATTGCAGCTGCATGTTTTCGTATTAAGCCAGTCATTGGCTTATTTGGATCTTTGGCGTTCGCATTTTCATCCTATAACATCATCATTTTACAAGCAGGTCACAATTCTAAGGCTGCTGCCATTGCATTAGCACTTCCCGTAATCGGTGCTTTTTACATGGCCTTCCGAAGAAATATGAAGTGGGGGATTTTATTATCTGCTTTATTCATGGGCATTGAAATTGCTGCCAATCATTTACAAATCACGTATTACTTAGCCATTCTTTTACTCTTCATGGGGTTGGCTGAATTGGTGCACGTATTCAAAACAAAGGAGTTTAAGCGCTTTATTCTGACTACTGTTGGAGTGGCTATTGCCTACCTCTTTTCGATTGGGCTGAATTATGGAAACATTAGTCTTACAAATGACTATGCGAAACATACCATTCGTGGAGGGAATGACTTGACCATTAACCCGGATGGTACTTCCAATTCAGGTGATGCTACAGCTGGACTTTCAAAGGATTATATTCTTCAATGGAGCAATGGAATAGATGAATCATTTACCTTGATTTCTCCCTATGTCAAGGGTGGTGCAAGTTCTACAGTGAAAGATAGTCCTTTTGGTGATAAATTGAAGTCTGCAGATTACAGGAAAGATGCGTCATTAATTGCAGATAACAACTTGTATTGGGGTGATCAATTGTTTGTTTCGGGTCCAGTTTATCTAGGAATTATTCTCGTATTCTTGGCGTTTTTATCATTGGTTTATGCCAAAGGGCCGCTAAGATGGGGATTATTTGGAGCGGCAATCTTGTGTTTGATGCTCGCATGGGGGAAGAATTTCATGGGACTGACCGATTTCTTTCTCGATGTAGTTCCTGGGTATAATAAGTTTCGGGCGGTGACCATTATTTTGTCGATTGTAGGCATAATAATTCCGTTAATGGCAGTTTTGTTCATTCAACAGTTGGTAAAGCACCGCGAAGAGCTCGCTAAAAACTTAAAACCGCTGTTCATTAGTTCAGGAGTATTCTTTGCAGCACTCATTTTTCTCACCTTCAATGGACTTGGAGATGGGTACATGAGTCAACAAGAGAATGAATTCATTGCAGGATACGAGGAGAACGTTCGCGCTCAAATTATGGCAGAAGACCCTCAAGTAATGCTAAGCCAATACGGAATTGACGTAACAAATGAGCAGCAATTACAAGAGGTTATCAATCGGCAGTCTACTGATATCAATAAGCAGTTTGATGCGTTGACTACATTTCGTGCTGATATCTATCGCGAAAGTATGCTTCGCTCGTTGTTGTATGCATTGGTCGCTTTTGGATTTGTTTTTAGTTATTTAAAGTTTGCCATGCGCTATGAGCTGATGGTCGCAGGATTAACAGTTTTTGCGGTTATCGATTTGGTTTCAGTAGACTGGAATTATTTAAACACGGATAAGAAGGGAAGTAAGTATACGTTTTGGATGGAAGAGGAAAAGTATCAATTTCCACATTTCCCGAATCAAGCAGATTTGTCTATTTTAGAAAATGAAGCACGGAATAAGCCTGAACTTCAAGAAGAACTTACAGCTATTGATGCTTTAAAAACCGCAAAACGAGGAGGAGAAGGTGTATCAACAAGTGAAAAGTGGGCGAAGAAATTTGCAGCCCTTAATTTTGCTACGAATTACCGTGTATATGAACCTCAAGGTTTGACGAGCAGCACACGGGCTTCATATTTCCATAAATCAATAGGAGGATATCACGGAGCCAAACTACGCCGTATTCAGAACTTATTTGATTTCCATTTTGGAAAAGGAAATATGGCTGTGTTGAATATGTTAAACGTGAAATATATACTTCAAGGCGATCAAGTGCAAAACAATCCGAGTGCGCTTGGTAATGCTTGGTTCGTTAAGGAAGTGGATGTACGGGAATCTGCTAATGAAGAAATTCAAGCGTTAGGTACATTATTTCAAGTAAAGAAATTGTCTCCAGAGTTGGATGTGAAGCAGGGGGTAGAGACCATTTCAGAGATCGAACTTACGATCAACGAGGCGAATAGTTTAACAGTATCGGATGAACCATTAGACTTGACCAAAGCCATGAGAAGCGGTGTGAATTCTACCTACGTTGAAGATACCAATGGTCGACGTGATTGGATTCCTACAAACGAATTAGCGAAAGATTCTCTTAATTCGTTCAAGTCACTTTTATCGCTATCTATATCCTCTCAATTCGATCCTCGGACCAAAGCCATTGCAGGGCAGGAGGTGGCTGAAGCGTTAGGAACGTTGACGTATTCTGGTGACGGAACGATTTCATTGACTTCGTATAAGCCAAACGAGATGGTCTATGAAGTTTCCATACCTGCGGATAATCAATTGGCTGTATTTTCTGAAATCTATTATCCTGATGGTTGGGTGGCCGAAGTAAATGGAGAAGAGTTACCTATTCACCGAGTGAACTATTTGCTACGTGGAATTCAATTGCCTGCCGGTAATTACGATCTCACCATGAAGTTCGAGGTGGCTAAATTTAAGTCAATCAACACTTGGACAATGATTGGTTCTATTGTTCTTGTTCTTCTGTTAATAGGTTTCTTTATAAAAGATTTCGTGTTGACTTCATCGCCTCAAAACAATGATTAATATGACCGATGTAATTTCTGCATTAAAACAGGCACAAGATAATAGTGGGTTTCGTTGGACACGTGTTGTAACAGACAAAAATTGGTTCAATTGGAAATATTGGCGATACAGAATTCTTCGTCCACTTATAAAAATGCGATATGCTGCATTTCGAAAGAAACATTATCCTTCTCCTTGGCTAACTCCTGCATCGATCTTGTTTTTTGATGCGTGGTTAACTCCTGAAAAGGTAGGTGCTGAGTTTGGAAGTGGAATTAGCACTCTTTTCTTTGCCAAACGTTCCAAACATGTTGTCAGCATTGAGCACTATCAGCCCTGGTATGATAAGGTAGTTGATTTATTCAAGGAAGAAGGACGTACCAATATAACGTACAAATTTGTTCCTAAAGAAGAGTCAATGGATACTGTTATTAAAGATTCTTCGGTCTTTGAAAAATACAATTTTTTTGAATTGGAAAAGACGATTCGTTGGGATTATCAGGCTTACTTTCAGGCGCTATCTGAATATGATAATGGATACTTCGACTATATTCTCGTTGATGGTCGCGCAAGGCCAGAGTGCTTGGTTCATGCCCTGGATAAATTGAAATCAAATGGACTGATGATCCTTGATAATTCGGAACGTGCACGTTATGATAGTGTGTTTCAACTTCTTGAAGAGTGGCCAACGTTTACAACAAGTAATGGATTAACGAACACCACGTTCTGGATTAAGCCCTAATTGATTGGAAAATGGGAGTTATTAAGTCACAATCCATCTATTCAACTGTCTACTCCTACATTGGAGTGGTGTTGGGATTTGTGACATCTGCGTTACTTATGCCGAAAATGATGCCGACTGAACAAATTGGCTTTATTAAACTAATTGTAGCAGTAACAGGAGTCTTTTCGTCGATATTCTCATTCGGAATTGGTCAATTGCTTTTTCGTTCGTTTCCTATTTATGAAGACGATCTCCATAAAAGACGTAGATTACTTTATTTAGCGCTTAAAATTGCTTTTATTGGAAGTATTACGGCACTGCCCATCTTTTATTTTTCGGCAAACGAGCTTTTAAATTTTGATCAACCCACATTGGGGGTAGCGAAAAATATGCAGTTGCTGATTCTTATCTTTTTTACAATTGTTGCGCGACTCCTTTACGCGTCACTTTTTGGGTATATAAGGATGATGAATAATGTAGTGATTGATGCATTTATTCAAAACATTTTTCACAAAGGTGGTATTTTAGTTTTACTGCTTCTATTTTATGTTGATATAATTGATTTCCAAATTTATATAGTCATTTACTTAATTTTATACTTATTGTTCCCTGTGATGATTGCCGGTCATTATGCAATGAAACAAGGTGCGATGTCATATACTCAATTTATCCCGCGTAAATTGCGCAACGAAAGTAAGTTTACGGCTGCTGAAAATAAAGAGTTTTTTAGGTTGTTATTGTTTGGAATGCTCACTACGATAGGAGGGTCGTTGTATTTGTATTTAGATACACTAATGGTAAACTATTACCTGGGAGAATCTGAAGTAGGAATATATGGAACGATGTTTCTTTTTGGCGTTATAGTGATAATCCCAGCGCGAAGTTTAAAAAGTATTTCGGTGAGTGTATTATCTAGGGCATTTAAGGAAGATGATCACCAAAAGATTTCAGAAATTTACCACAAAAGCAGCATCACATTACTCATCATTGGAGGGTATATTTTTATGGGGGTTTGGAGTAATATGTATTCCATTTTTGGTTATTTGCCTGAAGAATTTCAGTTGGGTTACTACGTTGTTTTGTTCATTGGACTTGGGCAGTTATTTGACATGGCAACTGGGGTCAATAACGAGTTAATTGCCGCATCTCCGAAATACCGATTGAATACATGGTTTATCCTTCTCTCTATTTTGGTTGGGGTTGTGATTAATGTCCTTTTAATACCTCGTTTCGGAATTGATGGTGCTGGCTTGGCTACACTATTAAGCATTGTTTTTGTAAATGTTCTGCGTCTAGCAGCAGTGTATTTGATTTACAAGATTCAACCTTTTACACTGCAAACAGTGAAAATCATCTTTATTATTGCAGCAATAACTGTTTTGATGCATTTCCTACCTAATTTCGAAAACTATATTCTCAACCTTTTGTACAAGGGAACAATGATAACAGTGATTTATATCCCTCTGGTTTATTATTTATCGCTGTCGCAAGACTTTAATGATTTGGTTCAAGGTGTCTTTCGCAAGGTACTTGGGAAGAAAGATTAGCGTAAAAACTGATTAATTCTGCCGAAGTTGTCTCCCAATTATATTTCGTGCGTACGGCGAGGATTGCTTGTTCACTCATTCTTTGATAATTTTCTGGATCCTCATAGAGTTTAAGTATGCATTCGGCAAGGGCCTGAACATTATTTGCTGGATAAGAGTAACCACAGTTAAACTGTTCAACGACTTCTTTTTGAGCGGTGGCGTCACTTACCACGATCGGCAAACCAAAAGAGAGATATTGGAATATTTTATTGGCAAAGGTGGTATCATGGTGCAGGTTGCGATGCAGCGGACTAAATCCAATTTTAGAGACCTTTAAATAGGATTGAAAAGTTTCGAAATTTTGCCAGCCCGTAAGTTCTACATGGTTCTGAAGGTTTAATCGCGCAATTTCTTGCTTGAGTATTTCGTCTTCTTGACTTTTTCCTACCATAATCAGCTTTACCGTAGTGATTTTAGTGCGAACGATTGCTAAAGCTTGAATAAGTTCAAGTGTCCCTCTTCGTAAACCTGTATCACCTAAGTAAAGAAGGTTGAGCGTATCCTTATACTTAAATATAATTTCCTCATGATAAGAGGGGGATTCATAAAACGCTTTTCTAATGGTATTTGGTACTACGATGAATTTGTCGGGAGCACTTCTAGTCATCTCAGCATAGTGGCGTTTAGCAGGCTCTGTAACCACGACAACACGATAGGCTTGTTCAATATATTTCTTCTCAAATGAGCGCCATTTTTCCGGTGAAATCAAGAGCTTCCCACGCAGTGAATTTACATGTGAGTAATGCTTCATTATTTCTGGTCGATTTTCATGGAGATCGAGAATGATTTTATATTGACGATTTAGTTGAAAAACAGCACGTGCGGATTGAATATCGTGAACATGTAATATATCTACGTTTGCATCTGCTAAAAAATATTTCAAGTGCTTACGCAAGAATTTGTGGTAAAATGGCAACGTGTAAGCAAGTGCGGATAATTTGTAATTTAATCGATTACAATAATATCGGTAAACATGCATTCCTTTATAAACCTGTTTTTCCTTAAAATCGGGACTATATGCTAAACAAAATAAATGAACTTCGTGTCCTGCTGAAATGAGTGAAATGGCTTCATTCTCAACCCTCGGGTCGGGAGGGAAGCTAGCGTCTAGAATCATTCCAATTTTCATTTCTTATTTTTATGTTCCGAAAATACAAAATCTATTTTGAACGTCATTTGTAAAAAATGTTCCTACATTTTTAATCCATCCATGCGTGTAGAACTTTGCGATTCACTACTTTTGTTTACTAAATTAAATTTTTCAAAGTAAATGAGTGCATTAGGAAATCACATTTTGGTTGAGTTTATGCGTTGTGATCCAAACATCATGAATGATGTTTCTGGAATCGAGCGTGATATGGTTGAGGCGGCTCGCAAGGCGGGTGCGACGGTTATTAATTCTACTTTTCACCATTTTTCTCCCTACGGAGTGTCAGGTGTTGTAGTAATTGAAGAAAGTCATTTAGCCATTCACACGTGGCCAGAATATGGGTACGCTGCAGTTGATTTATTCACTTGCGGTGAGATGGATGCATGGATTTCTTTCGATTACTTGAAGGATTGTTTTAAATCGGCTTCGTATTCAGCAATTGAAATGAAGCGTGGTTCGAAAAATCTTCTGACGCGTAATGATTTTGATATTACGACTATGCGCCAACGTGCGGATGAATGGAAAAATCCTGACATGTATACGCGTAACGTGTGGTTTACTGATAAAGATGAAAATCAAGCTCTCTCATTGCGCTATACAGGAGAAGTGCTTCATGATGTTCAAACGGACTTTCAGCGTGTGCGTATTCTTGAATCGCCGAAATACGGAAAGTTATTGACGTTGGATGATATGTTCATGACCACTGAAAAGGATGAATTTCATTACCACGAGATGATCTCACATCCAGCGATGTTTGCGCATGGTGCAGTTAAGAAGGTATTAGTGATTGGCGGGGGCGACGGTGGCACTGTACGTGAAATTTTGCGTCACGAAAGCGTTGAGGCGGTGACAATGGTTGAAATTGATGGAGAAGTAATTGAGGCGTGTAAAAAACACCTTCCTTCGATAGCTGCGGCATTTGATCATCCAAAATTGGAATTGATTGTAGGCGACGGAATTGATTATGTGAAAAATGCTGAAGAAGGAGCTTATGATTTGATTGTGGTGGATGGTTCTGATCCGGTAGGTCCAGCGGAAGGGCTTTTCTCAGTTGCTTTCTACAACAATTGTTACAAGGCTTTGAAAAAAGGTGGTGTTTTAGTTGCACAAGGTGAGTCGCCTAAGTTTAATGAGGGCGCATTTGCTGATGTGCACAAAACAATTGCAGGTCTTTTCGGTGAGGAAAATGCGAAAGTAGCGTTGTTTTATGTTCCAACGTATCCTACAGGTATGTGGAGTTTCCAATTTGGAATGAAAGATGGCGCTGTAGACTTGCGTCAAATTGATGCTGAAAAAGTAGAGCAGTTTGTTGAACAACAAGGACTAAGATATTATAATTCGGATATTCATACCGCAGCACTTGCTTTACCAGGTTTCGTAAAAGAACTTCTAAAATAATTTAGATGGCTGATTTTGATCCGAATGGTGTAGGTATTGCTAATGGTAATATTTTTGGTTTTCCAGTTCGAGAAGAGGATGCCGATATAGTTATTATGCCAATTCCATGGGATGTTACGACATCCTATGGAAAGGGCACTTCCAAAGGTCCTCAACAAGTATTAGAGGCGTCGACGCAACTTGATTATTATCATCCCAATTGCCCCCGTGCCTACGAGACGAAAGTATGTATGACCCCGATTTCCAAGGAGGCTTTAAAAATCAATGATTTTTTCGTTCCGCAAACGAGCGAATATATAGCCTATCTAGAAGAAGGGGGAAGTCTCGGTGAAAATACGGTCTATCAGCAATTATTGTTTGATGTCAATCAGGCACAGTTGGCGATAAAAGATAGTATAAAAGAACGAGCAATAGGAATGCTAGCTAAAGGCCAAATTCCTGCTGTTTTGGGGGGTGAGCACAGTGTTCCGTTAGGCCTTATTGAAGGACTTGCCACGAAATATCCTTCCTTTGGAATTTTGCAATTGGATGCCCATGCAGATCTGCGAGACGCGTATGAAGGCTTTCAGCAGTCGCACGCCAGTATATTCTTTAATGCTTTAAAATTTCAACAAGTTTCGAAATTAGTGCAAGTTGGAATTCGGGATGTTGCTGAATCAGAAGTGAACTTAATTGAAAACAGTGGGGGGCGCATTCAAACGTTTTTCGACTGGGACATGAAGGAAGAGCAATTTAAGGGAAAAAACTGGGCTGATCAAGTCGATGAAATTATCGCTGCATTGCCCGAATTTGTATATGTGTCGTATGATATCGATGCATTGCGACCAGAACTGTGTCCGAATACAGGTACTCCAGTCGCTGGAGGATTTCAATTAGAAGAACTGAGTTATTTGCTACTTCGTTTAGGACAGTCGAAAAAGAAAATTATCGGTTTCGATTTGAGTGAAGTATCCAATGGAGCAGTAAACGATTGGGACGCAAATGTTGGCGCTCGTGCGCTGTGGAGTTTAGTGATTGCAACAGAAATTAACCGAAGAGGTTAATATTGCCGTTATTTTTAGCTATTTTCGTTTGTCCTAATTGAGCTATGATTATCAGAAAAACATTCATATTGTTTTGTTGGTTACAGTTTTCAGCTGTAAACGCCCAGTATGATCAGTTTCTAGGAAATTTCCCTATTTACAATTTCACCAATGATGATTTCAATTCTCCCGTACAAATATGGTCAGGTGTTCAAGCCGAAAATGGGGTGTTACTCTTTGGTAATGATGAAAAAATAATCCGCTTTAATGGGATTGATTGGACATTTATTCAACCAAAAGTGCGTGACACTGCACATGATATTAAGGAGGTTTCGAATAAAAAGGTATATAAATTATTCAAATCCTCCAAAGGCCAATTATTCGTTGCCCGAAATAATAGTATTGGAGTTGTTCAATACGATGAGCATGGAAATCACTTATATACACCTTTTTACGTCAACGAGGATTTAAAAAATGTTTGGTCGATTGATGAGTTGCCGAATGGTGATATATTATTTATTAATCAAAATCAACTGATTCGCTACCGTATTTCAGATGAACAGATCGAATTTTTAAAAGTTCCAGCGCTTATGAGCTTGAGCTCGAATCAATCTACAGCGCGAACAGCCAAAGGGCTTATTATTTCCTCGACACACATTTTTAATGACTCGTTGGTAGGGGCAGAAGGAGTTGGTGCTACCTACTTCTTGAATTATTCTAACTTATCGGTAAGCCGGGTATTTACGGAAGGAGAATTAAAGGATGTAGGTTTTAATTTTAGAACGTGTGTTAGCATTGGTGGAACGGAATACTTGGTAGATCAAAATGATGGACTATTACCAATATCCTGGGAAGGCTCATCATATAAGTTACAAGATAAGAGCACAGGAGTATTCAAGGACATTAATTATGTCATAAGTGACGCAACGGTATACAAAGGAATTCTATGGTTGGCAACAGAGAAGGACGGTGTGGTATTAGTAAGTCAGTCTGGTGAGGTAATCAGAGAATTCAGCATGCAAGAAGGTCTACAAGATCACAATGTATTTTCTTTCTTCTTTGACTCCATTGGAAATTTATGGTTAATGCTCGATAATGGTATTTCGGTGATTGAATTTTCATCAAACGTGGTCTACTGGGATAGAAATCAAGGTGCTCCTGGAAAAGTTGAAGCAATTGCTTCTGATTCATCAAAAATAATTCTTGCTTCGCGATCGGGTTTGTTTATCTCGGAGCGAAATAATAATCGGATTGTTTAC
>JALQTG010000196.1 GCA_023264075.1 Crocinitomicaceae bacterium | reverse complement strand
AATCATTCTTCAAAGAATTAAAAAACAGATTGACACACGATAAGAAAACAAAAGTTTATGAAGACAATCCTGACCTTAATGATAGTCAAAACACAGGCAAATTTGACCTTGTATTAATTAATGAAGATTGGAAAATAGATGATATTCAGTTATATATCATAATTTATCGTCATAACTCATTAGGTGTTTTTTGTGGGATTTCTTCTCAAGATAAAGAGTTAGCTATTAAAAAGATTATTTCCAAAAATGATTTTGAATTAACAAAAAGCAGAAAATATATTCGTTACATACCTCATAAAAAAATAGCTAAGTCAAGTGAAATTCTAATAACTAGACAAAATAATTTCGGGGATTTTGAAGCACATACAATTAATCTCAATGAAAATAAAGAAAAGTATATTCGTGAAGTTCAAAAAAGAGTCAACAGAATTACTATGCTTATTAAGAATGAAAAAAGAATTAGAAACGTAAAAACTACCTACAACAAAACCTAAACTGCATCAAAACACAGTTTAGCCAAACCTTTACCCACTTTGCCTACTGCAAACCATCCCAATCTTCCTTACAGATAAACATGTATCCCAACCGATAAACCTACTCCGAAAGCACGTCGAATAAAGGGGCCTTGATCGGAGTAATTATTGGTTAGCTGATAAAACCCTTCGCTCATGAGGTAGAGGCCATAATTATCGTTGGCCTGAAACCGCAGTCCCGCACGTCCAATGGCGTCGATTAAAAATTGGTTATATCCGTCTCGAACGATTTCTTTTTCTTCCACTTCAAATCCCGCCGGATCCTTATACAGTATGTCGGTGCGCTGAGATAAAAATGCCTTTGGTTGAAGTCCAACACTGGCATAAAACGCCACTTCATTACCTACGGTATACCCCAGTTGAATGGGGATTGCAATATGCCGATACGTGTTCGAATATTGATTGAGTGAATCAGGTTCGTCGATGCTGAAGGATTCGCGATTTCGGGATAAACTAACTCCTATATCGAGCACGAAATGGGTTGAAAGGCCAGAACGCAAACCAATGCCGTAAGAGGACACCCATTCTCCAAACTCATTGGCTCTATCACCGATCGGTTCACCAAATAACCCTTCATTCGTTGCGAGCGTTCGAAAAGTATACATCGGTGAAATGCCGGCATAGATTTCTGCAGATGATGGTGATTCATTCTTTTGTGGCGGGGTATTCGCTTTTTTGGTCTTCTCTTCTTTTGGTGCTGTATCGGTAATGATTTGAGCATCAAGTGTGACCGTTGTGAAGCAAATTAAAAATGTAATAAAACTTCGTTTAAAATCTGTTAAATTAACTACCGACTTCATGTTTTTATTTTAATTTTACCTAACTTTCCTAATTAATGAGAAAGAAGTTTTATTTTACTTTACTGCGTGACCAAAATACCAAAAAATGACAGAGAAAAATCAAACGAAAAAGAAAAGTATTGTTAAGCGGCTACTTAAATGGTCGGGGGTTAGCTTGCTTTTGATCGTTGTCGCCCTCATACTGGTGCCGATTTTGTTCAAAGATCAATTGAAAGATATCGCATTGCAAGAAGCAAATAAGATGCTCAAAGCAGATGTAGCCCTTGGAGATTTTGATTTAACCTTCTTCAGTACGTTCCCCAATATGGTGTTGGAATTTGAGAACGTAAGTATAACAGGTAGAGACCAGTTCGAAGGGGTTCAACTCATGAACATCAAGAAGTTTGAGGCAAATTTGGGGTTTTGGAGCGTTATTGCTGGGGATAACATTGAAATTGGTACAATTCGTTTGGTGGAGCCGAAGTTTGATGTACGCGTTTTACAATCTGGTGTAGCAAATTACGATATCATGAAAACGGAGGAAGAGATTTCCGAGGAATATGGTGAAGAAGAAACTGAAAGTGCATTTAATTTAACGCTCACGGGATATTCCATCGAAAATGGTTATGTCTATTACAAAGATGAATTAAGCAATATGTTTGCGGAAATCGTGAACCTGAATCATACAGGAAAAGGAGATTTATCCGCTGATGTAATTGATTTTGAAACGGTAACAAGTTCCGACGAATTAACCTATGAAATGGACGGTATTTCCTATTTATCAGAGGTGAAACTAGATTTTGTAATGAACCTGTTGATGGAGTTTAAAGAGGGAAGTGACAAGTATACCTTAAAAGAAAATGAATTGCAGTTGAATGCCGTGAAAATGTCCTTTGATGGTTATTACGAGATGTTCGATGGCTACGATGATATGGATATCTCGCTAAATGCAGAAAAAGCTACATTTAAAGATTTACTTTCCTTAATACCTGCGTTTTATCATTCGGGGTATGAAGGAATGATTGCTTCTGGAAGTATGGCATTAACGGGTAAAGTGTCCGGTAAAATGGATGAGAAAAATCTTCCAGCTTGGGATTTTAAAACGGATATCTCAGCGGCATCCATCAATTATCCAGATGCCCCAGCAGCCATTGAGAAAATCACGCTGTTCGCTTCTTCTAATTTCCCAGGAGGAGAAGATTTAGATAAAATGGTACTCGAGGTATCTAAATTTCATGCAGAATTCGCAGGCAATGAAATGGATATGAATTTGCTGATGCGAAACCCAATGTCAGATCCTTACCTGAAATCCCACATTCTAGCCAACGTCGATTTGAGTAAAATTGGACAAGTCATGCCCTTAGCCGAAGGAGAGACCTACAATGGGGTGTTAACATCTGATCTAAGTATTGATGGAAGGATTTCTGCCCTGGAGCGTGAAGATTATGAAGCCTTCAAGGCGGAAGGGGTACTCGAGCTTGCGGACTTTAGATATGGTTCGGGAGATTTTCCTGACCCCATTGATGTGTCTGTGATGCGCTTTTTATTTTCACCTCAAGCTTTAAAACTGGACAATCTAGAGGGAAAAATGGGGGCTTCCGATTTTCAAATGAAAGGAGATGTCGAGAATTACATGGGATACGTTTTCCGTGATGAACCGCTAAAAGGAAACTTTAATTTCAATTCGGCCAATTTAGACTTAGATGCACTAATGCCAACATCAGAAGAAACTGAAACGGCAGATGCAAGTGCTTCACCTGAAGGGACTGAAGAGGCAGAGCCTTTACTTATTCCTGGGAATATTGATTTTGGATTATCTACCACAATCGGAAAACTTGCGTATGACGGAATGGTCATTAATGATGTGAAAGGGCAAGTAACATTGAAGGATGAAATTGCTTCACTCGATAACTTAACCATGAAAGCACTCGACGGAGAAATCGGACTGAATGGTAAGTACAATACACAAAATCATCAAGAACCTAAGTTTGATTTCGCATACAAATTGAACGAGGTCGATATCAATCAGCTGGCGACCAACTTTGTAACGATTGACAAATTAGCCCCAATTGCGAAATACGCGCAAGGTAAAGTGAGCTCCGACTTTACGATGACCGGTGAATTGAAGCCGGATTTTGAACCGGTGTATAATTCATTAACGGGTGCTGGAACGTTATCAACCAAAGAAGTTCAGATTGCAGGTTTTAAACCTATTGAGCGTTTATCGGAGGTGTTGGATATTGATGAAATTAAGAACGGTACCTTTAAGAATATTCGCTCTTCCTTTGAATTTAGCGATGGAAAAATCAACCTAAAAGAGCCGTTAAATGTGAAAATGGGACAAATTAATGCGAGTGTGGTTGACGGATATACCACATTTGAGCAGGCGATTGATTACCGCTTGAAATTAGATGTGCCGAAAAGTTATGTGCCGAAAGGAATTTTAGACGCTGCAGAAAAGGCAGTCGCTGCGGCTCAAAAGATTCCAGGATTTAAAATGAAAGAATTACCTGCTGTAATCCCTGTGAATGCGCTTTTAACAAATACGGTGACTGATCCAAAAATTCAGACCGACTTTAAAGAGCAATTAATGGCACTCGGTGGTGATATGAAAGACGCCGTTAAGGACCTTGTAAATGAAAAGGTGGAAGAACTAAAAGATACGGTAAAAGCCGTGATTGATGATAAAATTGAAGATGTCAATGCGGAGTTGCAAAAACGGAAACAGAAGTTGATTGATGACGCTCAGAAACAAGCGGATAAACTCGTCGCAGATGCAAAAGTACTTGCCGACAAGACACGTAGTGAGGGAGAAATCAATGGACAGCGATTAATCGATCAAGCGGGATCAAATCCGCTAAAGCTCAAGGCAGCAGAAATTTCGGCGAACAAAATTCGATCGGAGGCCAACGATAAAGCGAATAAAATTGAAACTGAGGCCCAGAAAAGGGCGGACCAAATTATGGCAGAAGCGCGCGCGAAAGCCGATAAACTAGAATAGAGAATGGCAGAAGCTGCGAAATATACCTGTGTATTAATTGACGACGATGATGACGACCGATTGATTTTTTCAACGGCCATCAAGAAATACTTTCCAAAGTTTCAATTAAAGGCTTTCCCTTCGTATGAAAAAGGAGAGCTAGAAATGAAGAAAATGAATCAAAAAGATATTTTTATGGTCTTTTTGGATTTAAATATGCCAAAAACAAACGGGTTAACCGCGCTTAAAGAAATTCGCAACGCAGAAGCCATTGCTGATCTTCCCGTAGTCATTTATTCGACTTCCAACAACCCTGATGACGTGAACGAATGTCTTAAAGCAGGTGCCACTGCATTTATCACAAAACCTTCATCCATCGACGAATTAGTCCATGAAATTGGTGTCTACCTAAAATAACCTATGACATTACTGGAGGAATTGCGCAAAGAAACGGCTGAGCTTCATCAACAATTGGATAATTGGGAGGTCACGCTACGGTTGATGAGCGCAGAAGTATCCGCGATTGACTATTTCCAGTACCTTCAAAGTTTTTGCGCATTGCACGCTGCTGTTGAACATAGCTTGTATCGCGAAGTAGCGCGTTTTTATCCCGAGATGGCATTCAATCAGCGATTGTCCTTATTAGAAAAAGAGTTACATCAACACCAATTGACTGCTCTAGTTCTAGATGCTCCAATTGACCTTCGAGAAATTGAAGGAATTCGTTGTTTGGGAGCAATCTATGTCATGGAAGGATCGCGACTGGGAGGTCGTTTTATCGCGAATCATTTAGGAAAACATCAAGCACGAATAGGTGTTTCAGAATTCCCCTTCTTAACCGAAAAACCCACAGTTTCGTGGAATGCATTTTTAGCATTTTTAGCGACAGTTCCGGATAAAGAGCGCGAAAATGTAGTGACTGCTGCAAAATATATGTTTAATTTTGTTCGACTGGCGTTGGAGAAAGCAGTGGAGATAATCAATGAAAAAAATTCAATTTAAAGGATACGAAGACCTGAAAAGATGTGCAGACGAACCGATACACTTATTGGGGAATGTCCAAGCATTTGGATGTTTAATCGTATTGGATAAACAGCTTTTGACACCTATATTTTGTAGTGAAAATGTCCATGAATTTTTTGAGTATAGTGTTGCTGAAATTTTATCATTTTCTGGAGAAAAGATTTCTACCTTCTTTAATGGGGCTGTATCGTTAGACAACTGGAGAGCGTTTTGCGCACATCCTGAAGATTGTCTTACTAGAACGATTACGCTCCGGGAAGAACCTCATCAACTGGAGGTGTCCGTAAAAGACGATTTCCTTTTTCTAGCCGTCGAGAAAATAACGGAGGTAGAACAACCTGGGGTAGATGTGATCAACCAGTCCCTAAGTTTTATTGAGATTGTTAATCAATACGATGATTTTAAAAGCTATTGTCAAGCGATTACCGAGAAAATAAGAGCCCTTTTAGGATACGACCGCGTGATGGTGTATAAATTTGACGAGGATTTCAATGGAGAGGTTTTTGCGGAAAGTCTAAAAGAAGGTTTGGAACCTTTTCTAGGGTTGAATTACCCACATACGGACATTCCGCCACAAGCGCGTGAGTTGTATAAAAAATCTCCCATCCGTATCCTCGTTGACGTGAATCAAAAGCCAGTGGCCTTGTGTACATTAAACGAATCACTTACCCACGCGTCAATCGACCTAGGCGATAGTATATTGAGGAGTGTTTCTCCCATTCACATCGAATACCTCAAGAACATGGGAGTCACCGCAACCATGAGTCTTTCCATCATGATCGGCCAACGTCTTTGGGGTCTTGTTGCTTGCCATCATCATGAACCGCGCTATATTTCTCCATTTAGACGACAATCGGCGCAACTACAGGTGCAGTTTATGGCATCGCACATCCACCATTGGGAGCGTTCGGAAAACTATGGGGAAGTGCAAGAAAAAGAACATATCTACCAATCCATAATTGAAGAGGCATACAAAAGCAAGGATATTTTTCAGTCGATAGCTTCAACTTCTTACTTTATTGGATTAACAGGTTCTACTGGTGGGGCGGTTTTAAAAAACGGCAAATTATTTACCTACGGAACTGTGCCTACAGCTGAGCAAATAGTTGGGATACAGTCGTGGATGAAATCCAACTATGAACGGGTGTTTCAATCGGCTCAATTTTCAACTTATTATGCGCATGCGGTTGACTTTACATCAAGTGCAAGTGGTATTTTGTACTATTCGCTAGACGATGAATCGAACAGTGCAATTATGTGGTTTCGTGCTCAGCTTTCCGAAGGTAAGAAGTGGGGTGGAGATCGCAATGAAGCTTTAGCTAAAAGTACTTCGCTTACTCCAAGAGCGTCTTTCGAAGCATGGGAGGAATTAGTAGAAGGAAAATCCGAGGTGTGGAAAGCGCACGAAATTCAAGCGGGATTGCGATTAGGTGCTTATGTAGAACGAGAGATTTACATCAAAAATATTACGTTCCAGAAAGAACGTTATGAAAAATTAAATGCTGAACTGCAACAGGCCAATGAAGAATTGAATCAATTCAATTGGATCAGCAGTCATGATATGAAAGAACCTTTGCGAAAAATCCGGTTATTTATTGATCAGATTAAGGAAGAAAGTGAGTCTTTAAATGAGCAGCAATCAATGTACTTCGTAAGAATAGATGCAGCCGCTAAGCGTATGCAGGTACTTATCGATGATCTACTCAATTATGCGGGGTTATCTAAAGCCGCCAGCTTCGAACATCATTCATTGAATAAACTTGTTGGCGAAATCGCAGATTGCTATATGGGGGATAATCCCGGTACTGAAATTCAACTAGGAGAATTAGGGTCAATAATGTGTATTGATTTCCAAATTAAACAGTTG
>JALQTG010000180.1 GCA_023264075.1 Crocinitomicaceae bacterium | reverse complement strand
AACGACTGTTTTGAGCGAAGTATGAATGGACAGCCAATACCGACTGACAGTAAAGAAATGCAGGCCATGGTTGCCTACATGGAATACATAGGTTCCAATGTTCCAAAAGGAGAATTAGCTGCTGGGGTTGGATTAAAAGATCTCCAATACTTAGAAAGGTCTGCTAATCCAACGAATGGAAAGATCGTTTATGAAGCAAAATGTGCCTCATGCCACATGTCAGACGGTCAAGGAGCATTAGCACTCGATGAAAAAGAATACCTTTACCCTCCTTTATGGGGACAACATAGCTTTAATGATGGAGCTGGACTTTCAAGAATTACGAAAATGGCACGTTACGTAAAATACAATATGCCGCTGGGTGCCAATCATGACGCGCCTCAACTTACAGACGCAGAGGCGTGGGATGTTTCTGCCTACATCCTCGCCCAACAACGTCCACACATTGAAACTCCTAACGATTGGCCGAATCTTGCAGAAAAGCCCATAGATCACCCCTATGGACCTTATTCAGATTCCTTTTCCCAAGAACAACACAAGTACGGACCCTTTCAAGAAATTATAGCCACAAGAAATAAATAACATGAAATATTACCAACTCTTTTTTCTATCGTTCATCGTTATTCAATTTAGTATTTCTCAGGAAAGCCCGTTTAAAAGACCTCCTGTTTGGAAAGGCAATACCAAACAAACGAGTGATACAACGAGTCTATTATACGCATTTAAAAATGGAACGGTGGATGGCCGTGCGCGCTACTATTTCGCATCTTCTGTCAATGAAGGCGCCTTATCAGATTATTACGCCAATGCAGTAGGGACTGGCCTCCGCTTCGAAACACGCGCATTTCATGGATTCCAACTCGCTGCAAGCGGTTTTTTCACGTTCAATATTGCGTCATCCGATTTATCCATTCCCGACCCTATCACGAATACACTAAATCGGTATGAAATAGGCTTATTTGATGTCGCACAGCCTGGCGAAACTCAAAATCTTGCTCAAAATGAAGAGCTTTATGTCAAATACGGATTCAAAAAAGGACGGGTCACTTTCGGAAGACAATTCTTACATACCCCGCTGATTAATTTACAAGACGGAAGAATGCGCGGGACAACAGTTGAAGGAATCTGGTACGGATATGCCCCCAACAGTAAGTGGACATTCGAAGGAGGATGGCTCTACCGTATTTTCCCAAGGAGCACCAATAAATGGTATCATTTCGACGCATCTATGGGACTCTATCCAGAAGGAAGAAACACTACAGGTGCCCCTGCCAATTACCTTGGGAACTTATCGTCAAATGGTATGGGCGTATTTTCAACAAGTTATGCGCCGATAAAAAACGTCAAATTTGAAGTTTGGAACTATTACCTTGATAATATCATCAACTCCTTCTTTACACAAATCAAAGGCAAAAAACCGTTTTCGGAGCGAACAACACTAACCTATGGTGCTCAATTCATGCGGCAAGATGCACTCAATAATGGAGGAAATGACAATCCAAATTTGTCTTATACTGAGCGCGGTTCACATTCCATGACTTTTGGGGGGACAATCGGAGTACAACACAAAAAATGGGGCTACGCACTGAATTACAATCGAATAACAAAACATGGGAAATTTTTATTTCCTCGGGAATGGGGACGCGACCCATTTTTTACATTCCTCCCTCGAGAGCGGAATGAAGGTTTCGGAAACGTTCATGCCATGAGTGCATCTTTGCGCTATCAAGAGAAAGGAAAACCTCTCTTCGCTTCATTAGGAGCCGGATATTATCAACTCCCAGATATCCTTGAGGAAACAGCATTAAATAAATACGCCATACCCTCCTATTTCCAAGTCAATATGGATGTGAAATACGCGCACAAAAAATGGTTAAACGGATTAGAATCTCACCTTCTGGTAGTGGCCAAAATCGCTGAAGGTAATACGTATAATAATCCAAAATTTGTTTTTCAGAAAGTGAATATGTTGCACATCAACTTGATTCTTAATTATTATTTCTAGCATAACGCAAAGATTTGTGTTTTTTTGACAGAAATAGGTCGACCAGTTGATTTGTTTGATGTATTTTTGCGCAAAATTTGATTAAACAAAATAAAATGGCAGGAAACAGAACATTTACAATGATTAAACCAGACGCGGTTGAAAGCGGAAACATCGGAAATATTCTTCAAATGATTACCGATGCAGGTTTCGCTATCAAAGCAATGAAATACACGCAATTATCAGAAGAGCAAGCGAAGAAATTTTATGAAGTACACGCTGAGCGACCATTTTACCAAGAACTTGTTGATTACATGATTTCAGGTCCTATTGTGGCAGCCATTCTTGAAAAAGAAAATGCTGTTGCAGACTTTAGAACATTGATTGGATCAACAGATCCATCAGAAGCAGCAGAAGGAACTATTCGTAAGAAGTATGCTGAATCTAAAGCTAAAAATGCAGTTCACGGATCTGACTCAGATGAGAACGCAGCAATTGAAGGTGAATTTCACTTCGATTCTACTGAGGTAGTAGCTTAAAACATTCGTTTTCGAACTTAAGAAGGGACACTAATTTGTGTCCCTTTTTTTGTATCTTTCCTCCAAAAAAACACCATGATTATAACTACCATAGAAACAGTACCAGGACGAGAAATCAGCAGCAGCATAGGTATCGTCAGAGGGAGTACTGTCCGTGCTCGAAATTTCGGACGAGATATTTTCGCTGGATTGAAGAACATTGTAGGCGGTGAAATCACCGAATATACAAAACTACAGGCCCAGTCGAGAGAGGAGGCGCTTACCCGTATGATTGACGATGCCGTTCGCTTGGGTGCTGATGCTGTTGTTAATGTTCGTTTTACGACCTCCACTATTATGCAAGGGGCATCTGAAATATTGGCGTATGGAACCGCTGTAAAACTCAACTAAATGTGGTGGGGATTAAGTATTACTGTCATCTGCGTACTGACTTTGTTAGGCGCATTGAAACTAGCTTTGTTAATCTATGCTCTCGTTCAACGTGTTGAGGAAAAAAAGAAGGAAAAATTTGAACAGCGAGACAACTAGACGTATTTCTGGAACCTGATTTCTAATATTATTCTTATCCGCTAAACTTTACCTATTTTAGCGTATTTAAAAAAATATAACGATAGCTCATGCAACGAACTCTATTTTTTCTATTCCTTGTTCTTTTTACTCACCTTTCGCAAAGTCAAGAATATACGTCAGACAGCGTATTCATTCGGACCCTTTTTGACGAATCTCTCACACAAGGAAAAGCGTATGAAGACTTGCGTAGCTTGTGCAAAGACATTGGCGCTCGACTCTCAGGATCTGCTGAAGCAGCAATGGCCGTAGAATGGAGTAAACAAAAAATGGAAAGTTACGGGTTTGACAGGGTCTACCTCCAAAAAGTCATGGTTCCGCATTGGGAAAGAGGTACGAAAGAAGCTGGATGGTTCAAAGGAAATGATCAACAACTTCACAAAATACCTTTATTGGCGCTGGGAGGCTCAATTGGAACAAATGGTTTAATTGAAGGAGAACTTGTGCTCTTTCATTCACGAGAGGAACTGCTCGCCGCGAAAAGAAAGGATATTGAAGGAAAAATTGTGTTCGTAAATCAACCGATGGACAGTAAACTCATTACCACTTTTAACGCTTACGGTGGTTGCTATCCGATTCGTGGATACAGTGCAATTGATGCAAGTAAATTAGGTGCCAAGGCGGTAATCATACGCTCACTCAGTCTTTCCAATCATCCTCACCCACACACGGGTACTATGCAGTATGAAGAAGGAGTCGAAAAAATTCCTGCTGCAGCTATTTCCACACAAGATGCTGATATGCTCGCAGAGTTCATTCTCGATCAAAAAAAGACTATCTTTTTACTAGATATGAATTGTCAACAATTGGAAGATAAATTATCGTACAACGTGATAGGAGAACTCCAGGGCATAACTTCTCCTGAACAAATAATTACTTTCGGTGGTCACCTGGATTCGTGGGATGTAGGAGAAGGAGCACATGATGATGGTGCTGGTGTAATTCATTCACTAGAATCCCTTCGATTACTCAAAGAGCTTGATTATCGTCCTCAGCACACCTTAAGAGTTGTGTTTTTCATGAACGAGGAGAACGGAAACATGGGTGGAAAAACCTATGCTAAACAAGCGAAGTTAAATGGAGAACAACACATTGCTGCTGTAGAAAGTGACCGTGGAGGATTTTCTCCTCGTGGCTTTAGTTGCGATGGGACAGCAGATCAATTGGAAATGATAAAGGGATTCAAAGATCTTCTTCTTCCCTATGAGCTGCACAAATTTGAAAAAGGATATGGCGGAGTTGATATTGGACCGTTGAAGGATGAGTTCGAAGGAATCCCGCTTTTTGGTTTCGTACCGGACAGTCAGCGTTATTTTGACTTTCACCACAATGAAAACGATGTCTTCGAAAATGTGAATAAGCGCGAATTAGAACTTGGCGCTGCTAGCATGGCAGCATTTATTTTTTTATTGGACAAGAGCCTTTAGGTGAAGCAACTACTTTTCATATTGCTCCTTTTATTGCCACCTTTATTAAAGGCTCAAGTGATGTTGCATGAGAGTCAATTGAATACGTCGATTGCCAACATTGCTGAAATTGCTGAAGATACAGAAAAAAAGATTGATATCGATAAGCTTTTGAATTCCCATGAATTAACGTTTCAAAAGCTTGAAAAACCTGTAGAGACTATCTCTTTTACCAGTTCACGTTGGTTTGTTCGTTTTTCAGTTAAAAACCCTGGTGCCTCTGCAGAAATTCTGCTTGAAACCGCACGTCCTATTACGAACCGAGTAGATTTATTTGAGGTAGAAAACGGTGAAATCGTAAACTCATGGAAAAATGGTGACGCTCGGGAATTCGATGAAAAAGCATTTGAGCATCGAAAAAGTATATTCCCAATCGATTTTGAAGCAGGGGAAGAAAAATCATTCTACCTTGTACTGGAAAGTGACGGAGAAGCTATTAATCTTCCTTTGATTTTTTGGGAAGCCAATCACTTTTATATGAACGATTATAAAGTACAACTATTTCACGGTATTTACTTTGGAATGTTGGCATTGGTCATCTTTATCTTTTTCATTTTCTACCTTCTACTCAAAGAAGTCTCTTTCCTTTTTTACGTCCTTTATGTTTTCTTTCAACTTCTGTTACAATTCAGCCTTGAGGGATTCTCATTCCAGTTTCTTTTTCCGACGCAGATGTTTTGGACGAATAACGTGGTTGTTCTAAGTGCGGCGGGTACCGTTTTTTTTGTTATTCTTTACGCAATGTATTTCCTCAAACTGAAAGAGCGACTTCCTAAATGGCATTTCTTTTATCGGATTATACTTGTTCTAATACTACTCATAGCAGTGATGAGTTTGACTAACACGACGATTCTCCATGACCTATCCTACCCTATCATTAATGGTGTAAGTTTCATCGGAATTGTATCCATTGTCTACTTGATTTTCAATTTAAAAGCAGCAGGATATAAAGTAAATAATGCGTTTGCCCTTGGATTTACTGTACTTATTATTGGAGCGGTCGTATTCATCCTAGGAAACACGGGTATTTTAGGTAACGCTCAAGTATCCGAGTTATCATTAAAACTAAGTTCAGGCTTGGAAGTACTTGCGCTGTCTGTATCTATGGCTGGAAAATACCGTGAATTACAAGAAGAAAAGGAACTTGCGCAAGAAAAGGCCCTTGAACAACTCGAACAACTCGTCCAAGTAAGGACGGCAGAAGTATCTTCTCAAAAAGAAAAAATTGAAGAACAAAATAAGGATATTGTAGATTCAATACACTATGCGCAGCGCATACAAGGTGCAATGTTACCCGATGAACACTCACTTAAACAAGTGTTGGCCGACCACTTTATCTTTTTTCGTCCGCGTGACATTGTAAGCGGAGACTTTTATTATGTAGATAAAGTAAAAGACGGTCAAGGTCAAATTCACGACGTTTTCGCTGCAGTTGATTGCACAGGTCATGGAGTTCCTGGGGCATTTATGAGTTTTATTGGATATAATTTACTCAAAGATTTCTTCAAACAGAATCCAGTTGGGAACCTTGAAAAATCCTTAGAAACAATCAATCAGGGACTTTTGGAATTATTAAATGCCCGCAAGGACAAGAATCGTAGTCAAAACTTACGCGACGGGATGGACATGGCCTTGTGTTCCCTTGATAGAAGCGCCAAAAGGCTCTACTTCTCCGGCGCTAAAAATCCTCTTTACCTTGTAACCAACAACGATAGAACGCGCGAATTCCCGCAGGCAAAAGAGCCCGTCTTAAGTGCCGATGGGACCAAAATGTTAATCGAGATTAAGGCTGATAGGCATCCCATTGGATTATATGGAGAGTTCTCCAACTACTCTTTTGAAATTCATGAAATCAACGTGCAACCGGGAGATATCGTCTACATCTTCTCCGATGGATACGCAGACCAATTCGGAGGATACGATGATGCCTTGAAAGTGAAGAAAATGGGGACAAAACGCTTTAAAAACTTGTTACTGGAATTCGCGCACCTTGGTCTTGACGAGCAACAGAAAAAACTTACTGATGCCTTTGATGATTGGCGTGGTCCACATGAACAATTAGATGATGTTGTCGTAATGGCTGTTAAAGTTTAAGAGCGTTTCTCTCTGGCGGACGTCTTCCTTTTGAGAAAGATAACTTTATATTCGATTTTTCGTATTCTAGGGTGATGAACAAATGGGTTTTCATACTGCTCTGTGTGTCTACGGTTCTTCTCTCTGGTATTTCATCCGAGAAAGTAACTTCTAGCTATCGCATAGGTTTTGGTGTGAAAATCGGCATATTACCGACTGGTGGAATTACCCAATATGCCATTATTCATTACCGTCAGGAAAAACTGACTCAAATTCAGCCGATTGATTTACCTACTTTGCTGAAAGTTGCCACTGGAAAATATCCAATTCCAAGAACCAATATCTTTACTGACTTTTTTAAGTATCATGAAGTGAGTCATACTCGCCTACCAGATTCAACATTTATTCCAAAAGAAAATTATATGGTTGCATTTGATTCAATTTGGAAAATCCGTTTTGACATTCATCCGTTTGACGCTCGACAAGGAGAAGGTTGGAGTATAGGACGTCATCGCCCCTCCCTGAGGCAACAAGAATATCTCTTCCATACATATGGAGCACGTGCATACGACCAGGACTATATCTGTGACACCAGTTTTTACAAGCTATTAAGAGACGTAGTCGACACAGCTTGGATTACGCAATACAAGGCCTTACGTTAATCAAATAGATAGGGGTAATTAATTTCCTTAAGATCCTCTTCCAATTGCTCCCAATCAATTTCTACATCCACTAAATTGGAAATAATATCTTCTGTTAACGTTGCCCCACTAAAAATTTTGGAAACAGCTGCATTAAATTCATCTCCAGTCTCCGCCACATCTGAAAAATAATCTGAAGCCCAAGAAATATATTCTTCAACAGAATTGTCAAAAATTCGCAATACTTCCTCCGACTGATCTGATTCTTGACCTAATGCACCAACATGCCATTTATGGCTTCCTGTCGTCCATAAGCAAAATGTTGTTCCTATAGAATTTACGGGTTCCCCATAAATAAATTCTTGAAACATTTTTGGGAGGTTTTTGGTCAACGATGACTTCGAATGAGGAACGCACTCTGGAACAAATCCATTTATGGCGCATCCCCCTTCCAGAAATAGAACATGCATCTCAGTACCCGAACCATTTCTCATTTCAAAACACTCCTCGCCTTCGCCCCACTTCGAATTATAGGAATAGTACCGATCCTCCCAATCAGGGGCGAAAATTGCATCTAATACAGCCAATGCTTTCGCTTTTTTCTTGAGCACTTCTTTGTTAGGCAGAGCACTTAGGTTTCGCGTAGAAATCATCTTAACCAATCTGTTCAATTAAATATTTAACCTCAAATTCAGAAGACAAAGCTACAAACAAAATTATTTTTGACTACCCTTCTTACCTTCTACACGCACATAAATGTGCTTAAATCTTCCGTTCGAAGTTTCACGTTCTTCTATTTCAAAAACTCCCAAAGAATCGATAAATGGAGTTAATTTGTAATATCCAAAATTACGCGGATCAAAATTCGGCTGTTTTTTGTTAATGAGTCCCCCTACATCACCTAAAAATGCCCATCCATCATCGTCAGCACAATCATATACGCTCGTTTTGATGAGTTTAATAATTTCAGGAGTCACTGGTTCCACGGCCTTTTTCTGTTGTTTAACAGAGCGTTTTGTTTTTGGTGACTCATCTTCTTCATCCTCATTCAGAATTTCTAAGTAGATAAACTTATCACACGCAACGATAAACGGTTTTGGAGTTTTCTGTTCACCAATTCCAATAACAAATTGACTACTTTCTCTCAAACGAGTTGCTAAACGTGTAAAGTCGCTATCACTAGACACGATACAGAATCCATCTGTATTTCCCGAATATAAAATATCCATGGCATCTATAATCATGGCTGAATCGGTAGAGTTCTTACCAGTTGTATAACCATATTGCTGCACTGGCTGAATAGCATGTTCTAATAACAAGCCTTTCCACCTGTTCAACTTAGGGTTTGTCCAATCACCATATATTCTTTTGATTGAAGGAACTCCATATTTGGCAATTTCCTCCATCATTTCCTTAATGTATTTGGAAGGTATATTATCTCCGTCAATCAAGACGGCTAAATTCATATCTTTTTTCATAATCTTCTTTGGCTATTTCTTTTTCCAGAATTGCCACCATTTTTTAGTTTTCTTTGGTTCAGCAGGTACCTCATCGTCCTCATCACCCGTAGTAGGGTTCTCAACCCCCACTGTTCTGATTTCATTGCCGTATTCATCAAATACATGTTCTTCCACCAGGATGCCTTTCTTATAAATTGCGGTTCGTTTAACTTTGTCATCTGGAAAACGCTCCTCGAAGTCACCGTGTCGCTGACCTTTTTTGTTATACGACTCTTTACTTTGCAGATGTCCTTGAATATAGAATGTTTTAAATTCTCCGGATTTAACTCCCTTTGACCAATTCTCCACTTTTAGTAATGAGCCTTCTTCATAATAATATTGACAAACGCCGTCTTTCTTACCTTCTGAATAATTCAAATCTTGGAGAACGATTCCTTCCTTATTATAAATAATAAACGGACCGTGAAGTAATCCTTCTTTGTAATTGATTTCTTTTTCTACTTTGGAACCTGGAAAGTACTCTGTTCTTTTTCCGTCCAACTTCCCCATTTTATAATATTCCACCCTCAAGGTATCGCTATCATAAAGTCCGTAAGTATGCGATCGAGTGGTATTTCCTAATTTGATTTCAATTTTATCCGTACCAACCATGTCATGGCTATAGTAAATTGACATTCCATGTTTCTCACCATTGAAATAGTTAATCGTCCAAGCCTCTAACCCACTCGTATCATTGTAATAGGTCCATCTCCCATTTTCAACTCCGTCAATGTGCGTGCGTACCACTTGTACACAACCAGATTCATATGTGGTTGTATCCGTTCCGTTTACCTTTCCATTCGTAAACTGAACTACCCGCTCCCGAATTCCATTCATATGGCAGGTTTCGCAGGTTCCTGTAAATGGCTGACCCGACTTACTATGAATTACCATATTCGAACCGGGATCACTTTCCAGCTTCTCGTTGCAATTGACAATCTGGTCGGATTTTCCACATTCCCAATCAACATAACGTTGACCAATGCGTTCTACCGATTTATCAAAACATCGTGTATTTCGTGCATTTAAGTTGGATGTAATTTGTCCAATTGATGTATCTGATAGACTCAAAAAAGCACAGATGACAAGTAGTTTAAATAGATTCATTTCGTTTTTAATTTACTAAATCCTTCTAACATTTCCGCATAAACAGGAACAGTTTCTTGTTTATTGAAATCAAAACAGACTAATTTCGAAACACCCGTAGCATACAACTTTCCATTAACAGTCAACTCATATGTCATTTCAACACTTGTTCGTCCTATTTTTCCAGCGAACACTTCAATCTCAGGAACGTCATGCAATAATACTGGCTTTAAGTAAGTTACTTCATTTTTCACCAGAATAATTCCATTTTTCTTCCAGTCCATAAGATTGTTATATGTATCAATAGGAAGAATGTCCTGATCCCAAAGGGAGCCTTCAAAAGTACTATAACGACCTCTTTCTTTGGCAAGTTC
>JALQTG010000135.1 GCA_023264075.1 Crocinitomicaceae bacterium | reverse complement strand
TCTAATTATCTTTGTACTTATGAGTTTGAAGAATGATTTAATTCTCCGTGCTGCAAGAGGTGAGGAGATTGAGCGTTATCCAGTTTGGTTAATGCGACAGGCAGGAAGAATTCTTCCTGAATACAGAGCGGTTCGCGCTTCCTTAAGTGGATTTAAAGAATTGGTTGAAACACCTGAGTTGGCAGCAGAAGTTACCATTCAACCGGTAGATTTATTAGGTGTGGATGCAGCCATAATTTTCTCTGATATCCTTGTGGTGCCCGAGGCAATGGGATTGACCTACGAAATGGTCGAGAAAAAAGGTCCGTTTTTCCCTAAAACCATAAAATCAGAAGAAGATGTAGTGAAGCATGCTCAAGTTGATTTTGACATCGAAGATAGATTAGGATACGTAACGGAAGCGATTCGTATAACGAATAAAGAATTAGCAGGACGTGTTCCGCTGATTGGATTCGCTGGAGCTCCATGGACGATATTTTGTTACATGATTGAAGGTCAGGGTTCTAAAACGTTTGCTAAAGCGCGAAAAGTATTATACACTAATCCAGCTTTGGCACACGACTTGCTTCAACGTATCACAGATGTTACAATTCGTTATTTGAAAGCGCAGGTTTTAGCAGGTGCGCACATGTTACAAGTGTTTGATTCTTGGGCGGGAATTCTTGGTCAAGAGCAGTACGAAGAGTTTGGGCTGAAATACATTGATCAGATTGCACGCGCAATAGATGAAGTGCCAATTACGATTTTTGCGAAAGGAGCTTTTCGAGCGTTAGAATCTATTGCCAAGATGCCTTGTAATACCATAGGACTTGATTGGAATATGAGCGTTCTAGAAATGAGAAAATTGGTGGGAGAGAGTAGGACTTTACAAGGGAATTTAGATCCGTGTGCGTTGTATTCGTCTCATAATGAAGTTGAACGTTTAACAAAAATTATGTTGAATTCGTTTGAAAGTAAAAGACATATCGTAAATTTGGGTCATGGGGTTTATCCTGATATCAATCCAGATAAGGTCAGAACTTTCATTCAAACAGTTAAAAATTATGAACTATAAAGTTGAAAAAATGATAAGTATTTTTAGGATGTTACCAATAATTGGTTTGACGTGTGGTCTATTGGCACAGGAGGCGGAAAATTTAGTTCCGAATGGTAGTTTTGAACAAATAAGTGGTAAGCTTCGTCGCCTAGGTGGAATTGAAGCCGCAGAAGGTTGGGTTTCTCCAACAGGAGTTGGTGCAGATTTGTTTTCTGAAAGTTCTAATACTCCAGATATTCAAGTTCCGATGAATTTTTACGGAAAAGAGGATGCTGTGGATGGGACCAACTACGCTGGAATTATTGTATACTCTTACGGCGATAAAATGCCGCGGTCTTATATCACTTCTAAATTAAGTACTCCAATGAAAAAGGGTATGCGCTACAAAGTGACTTTTCGTGCATCCTTAGCTGAATTGAGTAAATATTCGTCTAACAAATTAGGTGCGCATATTTCGAAAAAGCCATTTGAAACGAAAGAAAAGGTTCCTGCGCTTATTGAAGAACCTCATATTTTACATCCGCAGGAAATTATTTTTAATGCCATGTATGGTTGGGAAATAGTGTGTGGAGAATATGTTGCGGAAGGAGGAGAGCGATATATAACTATCGGTAATTTCACACAGAATGATCAAGTAAAGAGCGAAAAAAATAAAAAACCAAGGGAATTAAAAGGGAATCAAGTAATCGCAGGTTATTACTACATTGATGATGTAAGTGTATTTCTTTTAGGTCCAGATCAAAATTGTGAATGTGGTTATTCTGATGATGCTGAAACAGAGGTATCTACTGTTTACCAGCGTTCAGCATCAATTACCGATGACATGGATTTGAGCGAAAAGATTGCTAGTCAAAATATATTTTACGCTAAAGGAAGGTATGACGTTACCCTGGCAGGTGATGAAACCCTTAATTTAATTGCTAATTGGATGGCGGAAAGTCCTGAAGTTTCACTTACTATTACAGGTCATTGTGATGCAGAAGAAATTCAGAGTGAAGAGTATAATGACATTTCAATGAAGCGCGCTGAATATATTCGAAGTCTTTTAGTGAATAAAGATGTGGACGTGAATAGAATTCAATTAAAGGACGTTAAACATGATTTGAAAGCACCGTTTGCTGAAGATGGAGACGATGAGCAATTACAAAATGCGAAGGAACGAAGAGTATCTTTTACATTGAATTAGGATATTTTGAAATCAAAGAAAGCCTGCTAGCAATAGGGGGCTTTCTTTATAACTTGGATTTCATATACTCACCAGTGAAGCTAGCGGTGCATCCTATGAGCTCTTCAGGTGTTCCTGAAAATTGAAGGCAACCACCTTTAATTCCTCCTTCTGGTCCTAAATCAATGATATGGTCGGCGCATTTGAGTACGTCCATGTCATGCTCGATTACGATTACCGAGTGTCCTATGTCAATCAAGCGATTTAATGCGACTAAGAGTTTCTCGATATCATAAAAATGCAATCCTGTCGTTGGCTCGTCAAAAATGAATAAGGTAGGAGTCGGTTTTTTTGCCTTAGCTAAAAATGATGCGAGTTTAATTCGTTGAGCCTCTCCTCCTGAAAGGGTAGAGGATGGCTGTCCCATTTGAAGATAACCGAGTCCAACATCAACGAGCGGTTGAATTTTTTCTGCAATCTTTTGTTCAAAACGTCCTTTGATGGCTTCAAAAAAGTGAAAGGCATCATCAATATTCATGTCGAGTATATCAGAGATTGTTTTCCCCCGATAAGTTACCTCAAGTGTTTCATTTTTGTAGCGTTTTCCATGGCAACTTTCACATGTTAAATGAACATCAGCCATAAATTGCATTGATACAGTAATTATACCTTCGCCTTCGCAACGGTCACAGCGACCTCCCGGTACATTAAAGCTGAAAAAACCAGGTTTATAACCCCTCGCCTTAGATAAGGCTTGTTTGGCAAATAAATCACGAATTTCATCAAATGCTTTTACATATGTAACTGGGTTGCTTCGCGAACTGCGCCCAATTGGATTTTGATCAATAAGCTCGACGGCCTGAATAAGTGAAAGATCACCTGAAATCCCTCCGAATTTACCGATTTTATCACCGTAAATTCCTAAATGTTTACGCACTGCTGGGTAAAGCAATTGTTTTACAAGTGTAGATTTTCCTGAGCCACTGACACCTGAGATGCATACCAACGAATGCAGCGGAAACGCTACGTCTATGCCTTTAAGATTATTTTCTCGTGCTTGCTCAATGGTTATTTTGTTGGGACTTTTCCGACGCTTTTTTGGCACAGGTATTTCAAGCCGTCCGGTAAGGTACTTGGCTGTTAAACTATTTTTTGCCTTCTTTAGTGCAGCATGCGTTCCCTGAAAAACCAGATTTCCTCCGTGAATACCAGCCTTTGGTCCGATATCGAGTATTTCGTCGGCAGCCATCATTACAGCTTCTTCGTGTTCAACAATAATTACCGTATTGCCAAGTTCTTTTAAGGATTTCAATACTCCAATCAACCGTTCCGTGTCCCGCGGATGTAATCCAATACTCGGTTCGTCTAATATATACATTGATCCCACCAAGCTACTTCCTAAAGATGTAGCCAGGTTTATGCGTTGTGACTCACCCCCAGAAAGGGAGTTGGCTTGCCGGTTAAGTGTCAGGTAGCCCAAGCCTACATCAGACAACCATTGTAATCTATTCTGAATTTCGGTGAGAATTCTTCCTGCAACAGTTTGGTCAAAGGCATCAAGTCGAATGCCTTGAAAAAAAATGAGGTTTTCCTCAATAGAGGATAAAACTATATCTGTAATCGTTTTCCCATCCACTTTTACATTATTTGCATCCCTGCGCAAACGCGTTCCGCGACAATCTTTACAGAGCGTTTTTCCGCGATATTTTGCGAGTAGGACACGGTGGTAAATTTTGTAGAGTTTAGACTCTAAAAATTCGAAAAAATCATTGATCCCGTCGATTTCCTTATTACCCTCCCACAGGAGTTGATATTCTGCTTCGCTCAATTTCTCGATTGGACGGTGTATCGGGAAGTTGACTTTAGTTGCTTGCCGTATGAATTTGTCTAGGTAACGACTCATTTTTTCTCCTTTCCAGGGCATCACAGCACCTTCGTACACGGACATCGATCTGTTGGGGATAACTAATTCTTCATCAATTCCAATTACAGAACCAAAGCCTTCGCACGTCTTACATGCTCCATATGGATTGTTAAAAGTGAAGAAATGTTCGCTCGGTTCTACGAATTCCATACCGTCTAGTTCGAAACGGTTTGAAAAGGTTGTATTTATTCCTTCAGTAGGGAAATTGATTATGCAATAGCCGTTGCCTTCTGCGAAGGCTAGCTGAATCGAATCTGCTAAACGAGCATCATTCTCCTGATCTTCTTTTTTTGTGGTGATTCGATCGATCACGAGTCCGAGAGAGGAAGGCTCTATTTCTCCGAGTGCAATAGCTTCATCAAGTGATTGCACATCTCCGTCTACTATAACTCGTGAGTAGCCTTGTTCTTGGAAGATTTCCAATTGCCGTTGATAACCATACCGTTGGTAATCATGGATGGGGGCAATGATTAATGCTCTTGTTCCTTCCAGCTGTTTATGTAAGGCATCAATAACATCTGTAACCGAATGTTTTTTTACCACCTCATTGGAAATAGGGGAATATGTTTTACCAATTCGAGCAAACAAAATCTTCAGGTAGTCATAGATTTCAGTTACAGTTCCTACAGTGGATCGGGGATTCGTAGAAATTACTTTTTGTTGAATGGCAATTGCTGGTGAAACACCTTTGATAAAATCTACATCGGGTTTATCAAGTTTACCTAAAAATTGACGCGCATACGAAGAAAGGCTTTCTATATAGCGACGCTGCCCCTCGGCGTATAGTGTATCAAATGCTAACGACGACTTTCCAGATCCTGAAAGCCCAGTAATCACGGTCATTTTACCGTGTGGAATCTTGACTTCCACATTTTTTAAATTGTGAACACGCGCTCCTTTGATATGGATATTTTCTTCAGCCATTAGTCCTTGTTTTCAGTCTGCTCACCTTCGAGAAGTTGTTTTTGATACACCTCATGGTAAACACCTTTTTTGGCTAAAAGTTCCTCGTGACTTCCTTCTTCTATTTTTTCTCCGTCTTCCAACACAATTATTTTATCTGCATAGCGAATGGAAGAAACCCTATGGCTTACAATTAGCGTAGTATTGTCCTGTATTTGCCCCTTGAGATTGTTCAGAATAATTTCTTCCGTTTCCGTGTCCACAGCGCTTAGACAATCATCCAGAATTAAAAATTTAGGTTTCCGGATAAGCGCTCTACAAATTGATAAACGCTGCTTTTGACCACCACTCAAGTTTACGCCGCGTTCGCCAAGTAATGTATCTAATCCGTCTGGAAAATCAGTCACGTTGTGGTAGACATGAGCCACTTTCATGATTTCGTCCAATTCTTCATCCGTTCTATCTTCTCCTTCGTTTAATCCGAACTTAATGTTATTCCGAATCGAATCCGAAAACAAGAATACTTCTTGTGGCACAACACCAGTTTGATTTCTAAAATCCTCCACGTTAATAGATGAAAGTGGTTGGTCGTCGATGGAGATGCTTCCCTCAGTTGGGTCGAATTGACGCATGACGAGATTAATTACTGAACTTTTTCCAGATCCTGTTCTTCCCAAAATGGCAATGGTTTGTCCTTTTTCCACCGTGAAGGAAAGATTCTTAATCGCTTGAATGCCTGAATTAGGATAGGTATAACTTACGTTGTTGAATGAAATTTTCCCGTTAAACTGAAATGGTTCCTGGGTAGGATTACTAATTTCAGGTTGTTCCTGTAAGAATTCATTGATTCTTTCCTGACTCGCAGCTGCGCGCTGAACTAACGAGGTAACCCATCCAACCGAAGCGAATGGCCAAGTAAGCATGTTGACATAAAATATAAAAGTAAGAATGTTTCCACTGGATAAAGTGGATTGCGCTTCCGCAGAAAGAACCCCGCCCAAATAAATCGTTAGTACTGTGCTCATGCCTATAAGAAAAGTGATCGTTGGCATAAAAAGCGCATTGGTTTTTACCAAATTCATTTGTTTTTTTAAGTAGCTGTCTGAAGAGGTATTAAATTGAGATTCGAAGCGTGATTCACCGCCATATGCTTTTAGCACTGTAATTCCTGAAAAAGATTCTTGAACTATGGTTGAGATTCTTGATTGTTCACGCTGCACTTCCTCACTTTGCCGATTCATCGTGCTGGAAACTTTGTAAATCAAAAATGACATTAATGGAAGCGGCGCCAACACATATAGGGTCAACTCTATATTCGTGTTAAGCATGAAGTAAAGGACAAAAGCAAACAAAATCACTAAATTGACGGTGTACATTACTCCCGGTCCAAGGTACATTCGAACTTTGGCTACATCTTCTGAAATTCGATTCATTAAATCGCCCGTACTATTGCGTTTGTAGAAGGAGTAGCTCAATCGTTGGTAATGAGCATAGATTTCATTTTTGAGATCGAATTCGATGTACCGAGACATCTTAATGATCATTTGTCGTTGAAAGAATAACAGTATTCCTTTTCCTAATGAAAATGCGATGTAAATCCCACCCATTGTTAGCGCAATATTTAGCCAGTTTTCTGGATCAAAATTATCCTCTAACGTATCTACAGCTGAACCAACAATTACTGGCATTTGAACATATAAGTAATTCAGACCAAACGTGAAAAGTATTCCCAAAAGCAATTGCCATTTGTACTTAAAAAAATATTTGTTCAGATAGCTGAGAGACTTCATGTATTAATTTTCTATTTTTGCAACGTCTATTGGTGAATGCTTGCGTGCAAAATTAACCATTAGATTTAAAAGATGTTTAAATTTTTGATCATTGAAATGATAGAAACAAAAGAAATCCACGCAACAAGTTCATCCGAAAATCCAGTGATCGCTGCGATGGGTGCTCTAGGTCATGAACAATTACTTTTTTGTAATGACAATGCTACCGGTCTCAAAGCCATCATCGCTGTGCATAATACCGTTCTGGGTCCTGCTTTAGGCGGTACCCGTATGTGGATGTACAATAATGAAATGGAAGCGTTGAACGACGTTCTTCGATTGTCGAGAGGGATGACGTATAAAAATTCTCTGGCTGGTCTTAATCTCGGTGGAGGAAAAGCAGTCATCATTGGTGACGCGCGCTCGATGAAGTCAGAAGCGTTGTTTCGTCGTTTCGGAAAATTTGTCAATAGTTTAGCGGGTAAATATATTACAGCAGAAGATGTTGGTATTTCTCCAAAAGATATGGTCTACGTGAGTATGGAAACAAAACACGTAGCTGGTTTGCCAGGGAAAAGTGGTGACCCTTCGCCTGTCACTGCTTTCGGAACCTACATGGGAATGAAAGCCTGTGCAAAGAAACAGTATGGTTCAGATAGTTTGTCTGGTAAGAAGGTGGCCGTTCAAGGAGTAGGTCATGTTGGTGAATACCTCGTTAAACACTTGACAGAAGAAGGTGCTCAAGTATTTATTTCTGACATTCACGAAGAAACGTTAAAACGTATTTCTTCTGAGTATAATGCCAAAGTTTTAGGATTGAATGAAATCTATGATATCGATATGGACATCTATGCGCCATGTGCATTAGGAGCAACGGTAAATGACGATACATTGAATCGCTTGAAATGTTCAATCATCGCAGGTGCAGCAAATAATCAATTGGCACAAGAAACTGTTCATGGAAAGATTGTGATGGACAAAGGGATTATTTATGCTCCTGACTTTGCCTTGAATGCTGGTGGTGTTATTAACTGTTTTGCCGAGGTAGATGGACAAGATACCAAATGGGCAATGGACAAAGCTGAGGCTATTTACGATACAATTTATGGTATTGTAGACCGATCTCAATCCGAAAATATACCAACATATGCCATAGCAAATAAAATAGCAGAGGAAAGAATTGAAGCTATCGGTAAGGTTAAACTTCCCATGTAAAACGAGGTAATGCTGAATAGAAGACATTTAAGAATTAAGGTTTTACAAGCGCTTTATGCGTATTTCCAATCGAATGAAGAGAATCTTCTCAAAAGTGAGAAGGAAATGATGAATGCCATCGAACGTATTTATGATTTGTATATTTTCTTGTTGTTAACGCTTCCAGAGCTAAAGCAAAAAGCGCTGCATCGAATTGAGGAGAACAAAAAGAAACT
>JALQTG010000091.1 GCA_023264075.1 Crocinitomicaceae bacterium | reverse complement strand
TGATAATCGCGGTTTTCGCGCGCGCTCTCTGGGGCCTGGGGTGTACAAATATTATTTGGATACTAATCGAACAGCGACAGAGATTGGAGATATCCGGATCGGAACGTCAATGGAATATCGATTTCGAATTTCTGGAATATTTAAAGGTGCGTTATTCCTGGATGCTGGAAATATTTGGACAATTAATGAAGATCCGAATCGGATAGGAGGGAAGTTTACTTCTGATTGGTATAAACAGCTCGCTTTAGCGGGAGGATTTGGTTTGCGTGTCGACCTTGATTTTTTGATTTTGCGTTTTGATTTGGGAGTTCCATTACGGAATCCAGCTCTTCCAGCAGGTTCTCGATGGATTTTTAATGAGCGACAAGCCTATATTGATGAAGGTATTGCCGCTTTTGGGGAAGAAAACTATGCGCGTTTATTGCCGAGGCCATTTCGCCCCATGTTACAAATTGGTATTGGATTACCGTTTTAATTAGGACGATTTTTATTTCACTTATTGTACTAAATACCTTTACAGGTCTGGGATATAGATTTGTTCGGGGTTTCAAGAGAATTGCATTTTTGTTTCGGAAGATTTCAACACTAACCAACCGATATTGTTGAAAATTAAACGGTGGTTTTCCCGATATGCCGTGAATATCCCGTAAATTTGTATCCTAATTCAGCGTTAGCTAAAAATCAACTTTATGAGTGAATTTGGTAAAAAAGGTTCAAATGCCAATCTAAAAGAGTCTATCGGGCTCGAAAACCTGGGAAGTGTATACTGGAATTTAACACCCTCTGAATTGGTTGAAGACACCATTCTTTTGGGACAAGGTGTGTTGAGTGATACGGGCGCCTTGTGCGTCGAAACAGGAGAGTTCACCGGGAGATCTCCGAAGGATCGCTTTGTGGTGTGTGATGAAAATACGGAAAACACAGTTTGGTGGGGAGACGTTAATATCAAATTTAGTGCTGAGAAATTCGATGCCTTATACAATCGTATGAAGGCGTATTTAACGAATAGAGATATTTATGTTCGGGATGTTTATGCATGCGCAGACCCAACTCATCGTTTGAATATCCGGGTATGTACTGAATACCCTTGGTCAAATATGTTTGCAAGCAATATGTTCTTGCGTCCAACGGATGATGAAATCAATGATTTTTATCCGGAATGGCATATAGTATGTGCTCCTGGATTTATGGCTGATCCCGAAATAGATGGAACACGTCAACATAATTTTGCGATTCTTAATTTCACGAAAAAGATGATTATCATTGGTGGAACAGGGTATACGGGTGAAATTAAGAAAGGGATTTTCTCAGTATTGAATTATGTATTGCCTCATGAGCGTGATGTTTTATCGATGCATTGTTCTGCCAATGTAGGAGAGGACGGAGACACAGCAGTGTTTTTTGGTCTGTCTGGAACTGGGAAGACAACACTTTCTTCAGATCCAAATCGCCGTTTGATTGGAGATGATGAGCACGGTTGGTCGAAGGATTCGGTCTTCAATTTTGAAGGAGGTTGTTACGCAAAAACCATTGATTTGTCTGCTGAAAACGAACCTCAAATTTATAACGCCATTAAGTTTGGTGCAATTTTGGAGAATATCGGATTTAAAAATGGTTCTTCAACGCCAGATTATTCGGATAAATCGATTACAGAAAATACGCGTGTGTCATATCCAATTGATTTTATCGATAACATCATGCAGCCTTCTGTTGGTTCGACTCCTAAAAACATATTCTTTCTAACGTGTGATGCCTTTGGTGTGTTACCTCCGATTTCAAAACTAACGAAAGAGCAAGCAATGTATCACTTCATCTCTGGTTATACTGCTAAAGTAGCTGGAACTGAAGCAGGAATTACAGAGCCAACAACTGTATTCTCTGCGTGCTTTGGCGCGCCGTTCTTACCATTACATCCTACGAAATATGCCGAAATGCTTGGTAAAAAGATGGATGAAAATAATGTGAATGTGTGGTTAATCAATACAGGCTGGTCCGGTGGTTCTTATGGAGTAGGTAGTCGCATGAAGTTGCGCTTTACACGTGCTATGATTACTGCCGCGTTGACAGGTGAATTAACGAATGTTGAATTTGTGAATCATGAGGTGTTTGGTTTAGCGATGCCAGTATCTTGTCCTGGAGTAGAGGATGCAATTTTGAGCCCGAAAAACACATGGGCGGATAAGGAAGCCTACGATAAAAAAGCGAATGAGCTAGCGAGTTCTTTTGTGAATAATTTTAAAAAATATGAAGAGTTTGCCTCAGAAGCGATTCTGAGCGCTGCTCCAAAAGTATTGATAAAATAACTTCGAATCTTTCAAGATGTAAAAGGTTGTCTGTCTAGGACGACCTTTTTTTGTGTGATTCTAGTTATTTTTTACACAGAATTGTGAGAGTTATCACGTGCTATTCGTTTGTGAGCAAGATTATTTTCAAATTTCATCAATGATGTGTATATTCGATGCATCTAATCGAGGACTTCTGCCGTCTTTAGGTCTTTATTAAGTACTATGAAAAAAATCAAGTTAATTCTTTTACTTACCTGTTTCTTTGCCTCATTCTCTCAAGCATCTCATATTGTTGGGGGAGAAGTATACTACGATACTGTAGGCATAGATATAAATGGCAACATGGTGTACAATGTCAATTTTGAATTATTTAGAGAATGTTCTGCCGCAGCCCAATTTCCGGGAAGTTCTCCAACAGGTGCTCAATTCCATTTTACCGTTTTTAATCCAAATGGAACTGTCTTTGGAACGTATACCTTGCCTTACACTGGATCAAATGAACTGCCTTTGGTGTATGATGATCCGTGTGTAGAACCACCGGATAACATTTGTATCGAAAGTGCGTTATATACTGGAACCGTGGCTCTACCTGTGATTAATGGAGATTACACGTTGGCATACCAAGTCGGATGGTGGTCTGGTGACTATGTTAATTTTTCCAACCCGGACGAGATAGGAATGACTATTGAATCTACAATTCCAGGGACAGATAAAGTTGGTGGAGTCGCTAATAATTCAGTGCGCTTTAGTGAGTATCCTCAAATTGTATTTTGTTTGAATCAAGAACTATCCATTCCTTCTGTTATTGAAGAAGAAGACGGGGATAGCTTAGTTTTTAAATTATGTGATCCCTACGAAGGGGCTATTGTAGATTTAAATCCTGATCCGGAGACTCCGCCTCCTTATAATTCGATTCCATGGGAAGCGGGGTTTAATGCTATTTTTCCATTTAATGTAGCTTCACCTACCAACATTGATCCTCTGACAGGTGAATTTACAACAACACCTAGTATGCTAGGGAAATTTGTAGCACGAATTTGCATAGAAGAATGGCGCGACGGAATTTTGATCAACACACACTCAAGAACATTCGGGTATAGTATCGTGGTGTGTGATGTAGAACCAGTGTTTGAGATTTCTGTTGTTGGTGGAGGAGATATTGTAGAAGGTTGCGGGGGGATTACGTTTGTGATTGCTCGTAACGATACTTCGGGTGTTCTTCCCTTAATCGTTTACACCTCCGGTGATGCACAAATGGGATATAACTATGATAATTTACCTGATACGGTTTATATTCCTGGTGGTGTTTCTAATGATACCATTTTTGTAAATACTATTTTTCAACCACCTTTGGAAGGAGACTTGGAAGGTAATGTGGCCATTTTGTACTTAAATCCATGTACGGGAAACTTAGATACGGCATCGACATCATTTACCGTTCTTGATTACGTTCCGATGGAAATAAGCATTATAGATAGTGTGAATTTATGTGGGGAATATGGGGAGTCCTTTATACTAGCCCCTACTACCTTCACCGGTGGAATAGGCCCTTATTATTTCCAATGGAATAACTACATAATGACTTACCCAAGCAATGATTCTATTGTTATAAATGCTTCGCTTTTAAACGATAATTATAATCCTTATTCATTGACCATCGTAGATCAATGTGGTTATGAAATTGAATCTCCCCTTATCGGCGTGTATAACCAATGTCCTCTCTTGCCGCCGAATATTATTACACCGAATGAGGATGGCTCCAATGACTTCTTCATTATTAAAAATAATGTTCAGTATGATCAGGTTCAGTTACGCGTATTCAACAGATGGGGAATACTTGTGTATGAGGACAATAGTTACAAGGATGATTGGAACGGGTTGGATAGCAAAGGAAATCCACTTACTGAAGGGGTATACTTCTATACCGTACTTCCCCAAAGCGATAAGTTTGATTACCGAGAAGATAAAGAGTTACAATTGATACATGGATATGTGCATATTATTCGTTAAGAAAGAATATTGGAAGTTGAAATCACGTAATTGAATGCTCAATTTTTTAAAATGATTGTATAGAAAAAAAAAGGCTGATCGCGCAACGACCAGCCTTTTCTGATTTCAGTTCATAGCTATTTATCAATAGATCCGAGTACACGATCCATGAATTTTTTCAAGGCATCTTTTTGACTCAGTTCTTCGTTCTTCATCATTTTGTGTACTTCAATAGATCCGTACATATTGGAGATAAGTTCTCCAATGACATCGAGTTCTTCATCTTTAAGCGATTCTAACTCAGTAAGGTGTTCGAGAGTTTCAATTGCTTCTACTACAAAATCTTCGTCCCGTTCTTCAATAAAGTTCGAGAGGTGTCTAATGATTGGTAACTTCATCGATAAATGCTTTTAATACGTCTGTTTTATTCGTTTGTGTTTGCTGAACAAGTGCTCCATTTCTAAAGGCTGCAAACGTTGGAAGATTATCTACTTTTGCTAGCTTTCTCGATTCTGGATTGTTCTCAGCATCAATAATTACGAACTTTGCAGAAGATTCTTCAGAAAACTTCTTGAACTTTGGTTTCATAATGCGGCAATTGCCACACCATCCAGCTGAATACTGCACGAAAACTAAGTCGTTTTGCTGAATAACTTCCCCAAGTGTATCTGTTGTGAGTTCTTCTGCGGCCATGATTAATGAGATTTTAAGTAATCAGCAACTCCGTCTCTAGAAGCGGACATTGCATCTTTTCCTTCTTCCCAGTTCGCTGGACAAACTTCACCTTTCTCTTGGACATGTGTATATGCGTCAATTAGTCGAAGGTATTCATTTACATTTCTTCCAACTGGCATATGGTTTACACTTTCATGAAATACCAACCCATCTTCATCGATAAGGTAAGTTGCGCGATAGGTTACATTCGATCCCTCATAAATGTAAGAATCCGTATCTTCATTGTATGATTCTCCTTTGATATCTAAGATACGCAACATGTTCGCCAAGTTACGGTTAGTATCCGCCAAGATAGGATAGGTTACTCCCTCAATACCACCATTGTCTTTTGGTGTGTTCAACCAAGCGAAATGCACCTCTGCCGTATCACATGAAGCACCAACAACTAGCGTGTTTCTTTTTTCGAACTCACTTAAAGCTGCTTGAAACGCGTGAAGCTCAGTTGGACATACAAAAGTGAAATCTTTTGGATACCAGAAAAGAACTACTTTCTTTTTGTTTTTTATTGCTTCTTCTACTACATTCAATTTGAATGTATCACCCATTTCATTCATTGCATCAACATCGATGCTTGGAAATTTTTTCCCTACAAATACTGCCATTTTTTACTTTTTTATTGGTTATTTTTATAAAAACTTAATTACTCATTTATTTGTTCAACCACGATTTGAACATCCATGTTGTTTTTTCTTTTTCACGAATAAAGTCAGACATAAGTGCATTCGTACCTTCATCGTTTAATTCATCCGATAAATTTAATAATTCACGTTCTAATTGAATCAAAATTGTTTGAGATTTCACTAAATAATCTACACCTCCTATCCCATCAGATATAGTTTCATTTTCTTTGATTGCTGATTTATTTAAATAATCCGTGTAGCGATGCAATGGATGCGCTTCCAGTGATAAAAGTCGTTCCGCGATTTCGTCAATCACGTCTTGTGTTCGAATATATAATTCTTCATATTTCGTGTGGAGTTCAAAGAAGTTTTCTCCTTTAATGTTCCAATGTAACCCGCGCAAATTTTGATAATGTATTTGGTACGTTGCTAATAGGTCGTTTAACTTTGTAATTAATTCGTTCGTTGTTTTCATGTATTTATTCTTGTTTGTAGAGTTGATACAAAGATACAGATGTTATTGTAATAGTTATAATCAATATTATTTATACATTTATAGAAAAAAGCTATATGATTACTTATACTCAAATTCAATATATACTCGCATTAGTTGAACATAAGAATTTTCAGCGAGCTGCTGCAGCTTGCTTTGTAACACAACCAACCCTTTCTATGCAAATTAAAAAAGCGGAAGACGAGATTGGAACGCTATTGTTTGATCGAGACTACTCTCCACTTCAATTGACACCCTTCGGAGAAAAAGCGTTGCCCCATTTCCGAACCGTTGAGGATAGCTTTAAAGAACTTGAGGCAGCTGTTCAGAAGAACAAAGGAATATATAAAGCTGAGTTGAAAATGGGAATCATTCCCACCATCGCGGATTATTTGGTGCCCGAATTATATGGAAAGTGGCAAGAAGAACTTGGAGATGTTCAACTAGAAATTATTGAACTTAAATCAGAACAGATTATAGATCACTTGGAAAACAGGAAGATCGATATTGGAATTATGGCAGGACCTTACAAAGACAGTTTCTTGGCTGAGAAAGTATTGTTCAATGAGGAGATTTTAGTTTATGCTCCGAGTTTGTTCGGTGATTCTGTCAACTTATCGCAGTTATTGGAACTAAAGCCTTGGTTGCTTAGCGAGGGAAATTGCTTGAGGACGCAGATGATGAATTTTTGTAACTTAAAAGAGGATGCACAAAAAGACTGGAGTTATGAAGGCGGGAATCTCAGTCTCCTATTACGGATGGTTGACCAGCATGGCGGATATACACTTTTGCCCAGTTGTTATCAGCGCTTTCTATCCTTACCTAATAGGAGCGTAAAGAAATTTGTAGGACATACCGCAGCCCGTCAAATTATCGCGTTACACCATAAGAAGAGTTCGAAAATCCAAGTTGTAAACACGTTGATCCAAGATATTCAACAGGCGAATAAGGGCATACGCGGAAGCGCTGAGAAAATTGAACTATTACCTTGGAAATGAAGATGTAAAAAACTTAGATACTCATCATTTCTTTAAATCGAATGGTTTGTCTCCGAGATATTTCAATTTTTTCGTTTTCACTTAATGTGACTTGAAGTCCTCCATTAAACCAATTTTCAATGGAAGAGATATGATTTAGGTTGATGATGTATTTTCGATTGGCACGGAAAAAATGATCGGGTGAAAGTCGTTCTTCTAAACTATTCAAGCTTCGAAGAATCATAGGTTTATTAGTGTGGAAAAATACTTTGACGTAGTTACCCATACTTTCAAAGTAGCGAATGTCCTGAAGCGCTACGAAATAGCATTTCTCTCCATCTTTAATGAAGATCCTGTCGCTAATTTCCAATGGCCTATCTTTTCTGTTACTTTGGTGGGGAGCATCGTAGTGTTCCTCTTCTTCTGCTCTAAGTAACTTGGAAATTGTTTCGTCAAGTCGCGTTGGATCTACCGGTTTTAATAGGTAATCCAAGGCGTTTAAACGAAAAGCTTCAATGGCATGCTCATCATAGGCCGTTACGAATACTACTTTTGGAATTTCATCGAGCTCTTTTAGCTGTTTTAGAGCTTCTATACCATTCGTATTTGGCATATGAATGTCCATAAAGACAACATCTGGATGGTGTTCGGAAATTTTAGTTAGCGCTTCCTGGGCATTTGTTGCTTCGTCAATGATTTCGATCTCTGGGAATTGAGAGAGTAAACTTCTCAATTCGTTTCTTGCCAGTCGTTCGTCATCTACTATTATTGCTTTCATAGGCTATTCATTAATGCTTCTTTTTCAATTTCAATGGTTGCAATGACCATTTCACCTTCTTGGTGGAGGTTGACTTTTGCACAAGGACCGAATTGGATATCGAGCCTTCTTTTGGTATTTGAAAGTCCAATACCTTCGGAATTACCAAACGATAATACACCAGGATTACTGACTTGAATTATCAAGGAACGCACAGTTTCATCAACAAAAATACTAAGTTCTCCACCTTCATTTCGATTGGATATTCCATGTTTAATGGCATTCTCTGCTAATGTTTGGATAATAAAGGGAGGAATTTGTAATTGCTGATTGGCACTCACGCGAATGCTTAGCGTCAGACGTTCTTCAAAACGTATTTTTTCCAGTTCAAGGTATTCTTTAACTAATCTTAATTCTTCTTCCAAGGAAACTTTTGATTGCTTTCCCATGGTTAATGAACGACGTAACAAATTTGAGAGTGTTGTAATTGCAGACTTGGCAATAGAAGGGTCCTCTTCAATTAGCGCTCGAATACTATTCAATGAATTGAATAAAAAATGTGGATTTAACTGATCTCTGAGTGTTTTTAACTCAATCTCATTGTTTGTAGCTTCAAGTTGTAAATTTCGAATTTCTTGCTGTCGGGACTTATTAATGAGGTGGTACGAAAGATATATGGCTGACCACAAAAGAAAAAACAAAGTGTAAACGATAGCATTCACAAAGAATTCGGATGCAGAGAATTGTAAGTCTTCTGATACGTAGAACAAACGATTGGTAACGTAACTTACGAACAATAAAAAGAGACTGGAAGCAAAATTGAGGGTGATTAGGCGGGGTATAAGTGGAGCTAGTTTCAAGTTGAGCCAGTCAAATCTCAACATGACAAAGCGGTTTATGTGTGTAATTCCGATAAGTAGAAAGAATAACTCTATCAATTGAAAAAGGGAGTTCTTATCGAATTCACCTTGTGTATAATTCGTGAAGCCTATAAGTAGACAAAACGCCATCCAGCCCAAGAATTGAATGATCCAATAAAGCTTTTTTGCAAACCACATAGAAACAAAAATAGAACTATAATTAATGTCATACACGCAATCTATTCAAAAGGTGTTAAATCGTTATAAATGCTTCAAATTAATGATGCGCAGATGGAGTAAGTTTCAGCAGTATGGCACTCGATTATGAATGAGCTAAATTGGGGATGACAGTATTTAGATGTGTCTAAAAATTGTTTTAGATGATGTAAAATGCTAAATTTGTCGGAGTATTAAATTGAACAACTCCTCAAATGGAAGAATTGATAGCTTTTTTTGAAGAAATTGGACCAGTATGGTCAGCACTGCTAGCTACGACCTTTACGTGGCTCCTCACGGCATTAGGAGCAAGCGTGGTTTTCTTTTTTAAGAAATTGAACCGCGGTTTTTTTGATGGTATGCTTGGCTTTACAGGAGGAGTTATGATTGCTGCTAGTTTTTGGAGTTTATTGGCTCCAGCTATCTCAATGAGCGAGGGTGAAGGTTTTATGAAGGTTGTTCCATCTGCTGTGGGTTTCGTGCTGGGAGCTACATTTATCTTTGGTTTAGATCAAATTCTTCCTCATTTGCACCTAAATTTTAAGGAGTCCGAGAGTGAGGGTGTATCTACAGATTGGCGAAGATCTACACTATTGATACTTGCGATAACTTTGCACAACATCCCTGAGGGATTAGCTGTAGGAGTTATGTTTGGAGGAGCCGCTTTAGGGATGCCAGAGGCTTCAATCGGAGGGGCAATCGCATTATCCATTGGATTAGGAATTCAGAACTTTCCTGAGGGGATGGCGGTTTCATTTCCCATTCGAAGAAATGGAGCATCTCGCTTTAAAAGTTTTTGGTATGGTCAACTTTCCGCTATTGTAGAACCAGTATTTGGAGTTCTTGGAGCTCTTGCTGTTCTCTTCTTTGAGCCGATTTTACCGTATGCGTTAGCTTTTGCTGCTGGAGCAATGATTTATGTCGTTGTAGAAGAAGTTATTCCAGAAACGCAACGTGACAAATACACGGATGTTGCTACCCTTGGTTTTATTGCCGGATTTACCATCATGATGATGTTGGATGTTGGTCTAGGAGGCTAAGCTGAGTTATGGTTAATTAACTTATTTTAGGAATCGATCTGTTTTTTTATCGTAACCGTAAGGACAATGTCTACAACCGCTTTTACAACAGTAACCGCGTTTGAGATGATACTGTTCAGTGAACACGATGTAGCCCTCTTCCGTTTTATAGGAGTCGCCTGGCTCTATTTCAATTTTCTTTTTAAAATTTGCCATAAATTAGCCAATAGGGAAAAAGAAAGCGATTCGGTAAATAATTGGTAGGTATGCACCATTGGGACCAGATCCTGGTTGCGGATTCTTGCGTTGAATGAAATAACTCGTTCTTAAAGGTGATGGATTGCTTATTAGGGGATCCCGCAAAGCATCAGCCACGTCGTAAAGGAGTCCAACATTCAATTTTACCCAATCAAAATTATGATGAATACCTCCGCCAAAGAAGGCTGTTAAACTCCAGCGATTTTCAGGATTAATGACTGGAAATGGATTGGATAAAACTTCAATTTCCGATCCGACAAAGAACCATTCCATGAAGCGATAATGTAAAAATCCTCCACCACCAAATAGTGAAGCATTTGCATTGAGTCCTGTAAACGTATTGTTACTCCATAAGTATTGATAGCGCAGACTAGGTCCGTAAGCCAAAGTTTCTTCTTCAACAATCGCGAATTTCAAGGA
>JALQTG010000054.1 GCA_023264075.1 Crocinitomicaceae bacterium | reverse complement strand
GTATCCGGAATACCTAACTACTCCATCGAATGCAGCAGTTACTTTATCACCTGTTTTAAGCCTAATATCTAGTCCATTATGCCAACGAGTTTTGCCTCTAGACTTGAATGGAGAATATAATGTATTCTTTACCGGATAAGTGGCGGCAGATGTTGCCGTATCTAGTTTTAGTATTGTAAACTCATTGAAGTTTAATGCATCATGATCGTATGGAAACAAACTGCGAGTTGACCATGAATTGTCATAAACATTCTCTGTGTCGTACTCCCAAAAGTCACAATCAAAATGATACGAGACGGTCTCTATGCTGTCAAGGCGCTCTTCTATCTCGGAATTGTTTATGGTAGTCGAGGTAGAAGCACCAATCGAGAATAATGCAATAACTACCAGTATACTGATATTAATAAATTTCATAACAGCCTTTTAAAAAAGTGGCTGCAAATGTACTATAAATAATCGTCGAAATAAAACGTAACTTATTGAGGCGCAAATAAGTCCAATCCTATCTTAAGCTTTAGATTTAACTTTTACCCTGAAAATTAAATAGGCAGGAACAATGGTAATGGTTGCCCAAACTAGTTTCATCGGGTCTTGTGAAGCAAAATAATAGGTCATCCAAACCCCCATGATTAAGTAGAGTAAAGGGGTTAAAGGATATGCAATAGCCTTAATACCATTGGTGTGAACTTTTTTTGCCCTAACCACAAAAACACCGGCCACTACCATCATTGAGAACAGTGTAAGACTGAGCCCTATATATTCAACTATATCCTTGAACGAACTAAAAACCACGATGATAATTGAAATAATCAATTGTAAGACTAACGCTCCCCTCGGCGCTCCATTGTTGTGCTCTTTGGAAAAAAATGTAGGGAAGTTTAAATCTAAGGCCATGCGTTGAGTCACTCTTGGCCCCGCTATAAACATGGAGTTAATGCCAGCTAACAATGAAATAGCCAGAATAATACCAAATATTGTGGCACCTTGAGCTCCAAAATATTTTTCGACTACGACGTTACCTATATCTACTTTTCCAGCAAGATCCTCAAAAGAAGCAGAGGCTAGAAATGCAAAATTTAATAGGACATAAATTATAGTGACTAATAATGTGGCTTGCAGCAGAGCAGGTGATAGATTCTTAGAGGGTCTGTCCAAATGCCCTACCACATAAGTTGCAGCATTCCAACCGCTATAAGCGAACATTACCCATACGAGTGCTTGAGCGAAAGAGGGACTTTGTATCAATGCGAGACTTGTATCACTGAAGCTGATGGTTAGAGTAGACAATAGACTTTCCTCAAAAAATAAAAAGGGCAAGCTTATGATGATCAAAATCATCAAAACCTTTAGTGCGGTGAATATATTTTGCACGATCCCCCCGATTTTGACGCCGAACCATTGAATGAAAGCGATAAAAACGATGAATAATATGGCTATTGCCTTTTGATGAAGTTCATTATCGATAGTAAGGTATGAGCTGGCTGCCAATGCTAGACTTGCAATGGCGGCGGAAAACCCTGTAATGATCGACACCAACCCGCTTGCAATTCCAAGTACAGGGTGATACAATTTTGTCAAGAAATGATATTCTCCCCCATCTTCAGGATATGCTCCAGCGACCTCTGCATAGGAAGTTGCTCCTGCTAAGGATAGAATCCCGCCTATAGTCCAAGCTAAAAGTATTGTCGCAACGTCTGGAATTCCGTCTTCAAGTACTTGAAAACCTAGCGAAGTAAAAACTCCGGTACCAATCATATTGGCAATTACTACGTTGCGCGCAACGGTAAGACTATATTTTTGGGACATTCAATATGAACTTATTTCCTTAAAACCACCATTTGGTTTTGATCCTTACTGCCCCAATGGTAGCCCATTGAAAAGGGTAGCTTGCCTGCGTAGTATGAGGAATTATTATAAGCACTATCTAAGTCCTCTTGGAATAACGACTCACTAAAATCTTTAACTGGCATCACATACTTTCCATACAATCGAATTGTAGACTTTTCTGTGTCGAAGTATTTGAATGGAATCCCGGTATCGTCTTGTATATGCACTACTGAGTGATCAAGAATCACATTGCGAATCTCAGAGAAGGTTTTGTAGTGCATCAGATATGAAGCAGCTTTAACAAAACTGTTTACGTCTCCAAGATTGGTCATTAATGCAGTAAGTGCAGTATCCTTGGCAAATCCTTTATTCGAGATATCACAAGATAAATAGGTTACTTCTTGCAAGGTCTTAGATCCATGCTCCACAAAGTTCACCCTTACGCCTCGTTCAAATGACTCTCCTAGTTTTGCTGGAGCATAGCTCATATCTCCATTATTAGAAAGAGAGACCTTTTCTACAGATACTATATCGTGTCCTGAACTAGAAATCCCCCACAAAATAGAGGGTAGGATACCCCCAATTTGTTTGCTCTTCTTGATATCAGTGGCCATGTTCTTCGTAATGAAATAACTACGGAAGAAGATATCCCTTAACATCACCCTTGATTCATGTAATGCTGTATCAATATCATATACAGACAAGGAATCGAAGTCCGGTAAGGTGCCTATGGGTTCAATGGCTAGCATCAAATAGTTGGGGGCCTCTGGATATAGTTGATATAAGTGAATGAAGTCCCCGCCAGAGAACGGATAGAAGACTTTTCGACGCTTTTCTTCATCACTTTGTGGAACGACATCATTTTTCCAGCTCATGAGCTTATCGAGACGCTTTTCCTTAATGCCGGTAAATTCACTTGTGATATAATCTACGTATTCGCTGTAGTAGTTTGAATCGATTTTGAATTCGTGTTCAACCGGAATTCCTGCCAGCATTTTCGATGCTCTATCCCAATCATTAGGTGTAAAAACCTCTTCCTCGACAACTGCTGTGTCGACTGGGGCAATAGCGGTAACAGAATCGTTATCCTGTGTATCAACTATTGTGTCATTGTTTGGTACACATGCACTAAAGAGTAATGTGCCCCATATTGCTATAAAAGTATTTGTACTTGTTTTCATCGTATTCTTATGCGTTGGCCAATTTGAAGTTGATCTGGATTTCTAAGTTTATTCTTGCGCACCAAGGAAGATACGCTCGTATGATATTTTTGAGCGATATGACTTAGTGTTTCACCACTTTTCACGGTGTGATAGGTCGCGGTTTTGCGAATTTTATATTCTGGCGGATCCTGAAGGTTTGATCCAATAAGTTGCAGCGAATCTGCTTTTAACAAGTAGTTAGAGGTATCGATTGCAATCATCGCGTCGAATGATTGACCCATATATCTCCATTCCCAATGCAAGTGTGGACCAGAACTTCTTCCAGTAGATCCGGCCAGCCCAATAAGTTCTCCTGCCCGTACAAAATCTCCGGGCTGACAATCTAGTTTACTAAGGTGTGCATATAGGGTTTCAATTCCGTTTAAATGACGGATAACCACACAGTTTCCATAACCGCCGTCATTATATTGTGCATACCTCACGACCCCATTGAAGGCAGCGCGTAAAGTGTCCCCGACATCCATTTGTAAATCCCAACCACGATGCATTCTTCCCCATCGAGGTCCATAACCCCAGTTAAAGGAGTCAAATTCGTTTATGTAGAAGCTTTCTTGACCCTCTATCAATGTGAAATCGAAGGTATCCTTATCGTTAAAAGTGGTGGATTGAGGTAGTAGATTACCTGTTCTTCCCCAGCCAGTTGTGTAAATAGGGTGATTATCTAGTAAATAGCTACTTATAAAACCTCTGTCCTCAATAGACAAAAGCTTTGAAACAGAGTCAATGGTAGATCGAAGCAAACTGTCTGGGATTTCTGATAAATCAATTGATACCACAGATGATTCCGAGGAATCCAAAACGGCCGCTGTAGAATCCTGTGCACTTACACCTAAGCTTATGCTTAATACTAATAGTAAGCTATTAACTATGTTTCGCTTGTTTTTGATAAGTTCTGTATTCTTCTCCATACATGTTATAGGCGTCTAAAATGTAGCCATTATCGTGTTTACCTTCTAAGTCTATTTTTAATTGTTTTGCCTGTCTAGGTTTCGTTTGGTTCAGCCATACCCTAAAGGCATTTCCTTCCTCTATTGTTTTAAAGGGTAAATCCTCAATTATTTCCAATTTAGGAAGGGATTTGTGGTACTTATCTTCTTGATAGAGAATAAAAAAATTGGCGTCTTGTGGCGTCCACCATCGCAAGAATTTTGAACCAAAATCAGAAACTCGAACACATCCGATACTATTTGAAGAACCCAACATACCACGCGACAGCTCCCGCAGCGCAACCTCATGAATTCCATTTTGTCGCATGGCCCTTGGGTTTGATTCATCAGGCGACATCAAAAGAAAGTTTGGTAATTCCGTTATTCCTTTATACCGCGTTACACGAGTATTACCGCCCCCTAAAGCCATATCGTGAAGAGAGTCTGCGGTCGAGTATGTACGTTCTGTTTCCCAGTTTTTGGAAGTAATCCGATAATGAAGACCGTAATACTCTCGGCGTTTACCTATGGGTAAATATTCAATTACTGTCTTTTGTTCCACACTATCCTCGCTATAGGTGATTAGCGGTTCTAATCTTTTTGAAGAAGTGGCGAATCTGGCCACTTCAACCAAGGTATCAAACCTAGCTTCACACAAGCAAAGTCTCTGCCCAGAAGCATATGCTGTTTCACCTAAAAAACCATATTCTCTGTTGATTTCAGGGGTTTTGTACTTCCACACTTGGTCAAAGAAATTCTTATAGAATTCAAAGTTGTAAGAATATCGAGTTTTAGCGTAGTCAATGAAGTCATTATAGCTTTCCTCGCCTTCAATTGCTTGTTCCATCTTTAGAAAGAGTTCAGAGGAGGTGTATTTAAAATCTTCAAGGACGGATAAATTTGGGTTCATTTCTTTTATACCACGGACTTCGTATTCATCATTAAGCACATTGAAATCGCCTACTATATATCTATTTCTGTATTCAGAAGACTCAGGGAGAGTACTATTGAATAAATCGTAGAATGTGATGGTTTTTCCTGATGAGGAAGAGAAGTAGGTGGATTCTTTGACTAATGGTAAATAACAGCTATTTCTTTTGGCGTATTTGAGTATGGTTTCGGCATCAAAGTCTTTGACACCTATGGGATATGAACCGAAGCTTTGACCAGCCATGTTTTGACACACTGCATACGGCCCTACTCCCCAAAGGAAGAGGATTAGTAAGGTCTGTAAAAAAGGAAGTTTGAACGGCTTGAATAGACCGTACCTTAATCCAAACTTTTCGGATGAAAATCTATAGATTGATACTCGCAAGCGACTTGTGCCATACCAAGGGTAGTGCGGGTTCGCAAGCAGAGCGCCTTTGCCGTTTTCAGTGTAAGAGCGGCCAA
>JALQTG010000240.1 GCA_023264075.1 Crocinitomicaceae bacterium | reverse complement strand
ACTTAATAATGGTCGTTCTAAACACATCGACAAACTCTGTCATAATTGGTAGATTTGGATCTAAATAAGTTATCATATTGGCGTCTCTGTCACCTTCTACTTTTTTGAAGATGTGATTCATACCCTCAATCACGTGAAGTTGGACGTGTTTATTTTGTCCAACGAGTAATCGGGCGTCCTGAATTTGAACTTGAATGTCTTTATCTCCTTGAATCACGAAAACAGGACAGGTTAGCGTTGACACTAATTTAGCAGGGTCATATTTCATCCAAGAAATAATATACGGTTGAATACTTTTTCGAAATAAGGACTGGAGATTAGGGCTTACATCTTGAACAACTATTCCAACTTCCAATGAGTCAAAAATTATCTTTGCATCTGCGAAGAGTTTTTCATCTTGAGCACCTAACTGTTCCAAGATAATCTTGTCAATCCGACGTCCCGCACCTGCCACTGAAACCACCTGTTCAACTGGAGTGTCTTGCGCAGCTGCTAACGCGAAAAAGGAACCTTCACTGTGCCCAATAAGCGTGATCGGTCCTGTTTTTTTATTGGACCGAAGGAATTCAATCCATAACTTAACATCTTGAATAAAATCTTCAACGGTTAACTCTATTTCCGGTTTACTAGCCGAAGCGCTCGCTCCAATACCTTGCTTATCATAGCGTAAAGTTGCTACGCCCATTTTTACGAGGGAATCCGAAAGCATTTTCAAGCTATTATTTTTCATGAATGGATTATTTCCATCTCTGTCAGTAGGACCAGAGCCTGCAATAATTAGCGCAACTGGTATGTCCGATTTTTTTCCTTTCGGCAGGGTTAACGTACCATAGACTTTTCCGTTTGAATTTGAAATTGAAACTTCTTTTTCTTTTTGAGCATTCGAAAAGAAAACAATTATAAGTAGGTAAGAGAGTAATAGAAACCTTGGATCGAACTTCATACTTCACAGATTTGTTTACCTTCGCAAAGAAACTCATAATATTTAATTCATAAAAGAAATTGTGAACCCTTTCGTTTATTTAAATAGCAATAACGATACTGCCATTGTTGCATTTGGACAACACGCAAGCTTTGAATGGAACTCCCAGAGTAAATGGTCTGATGTGGACAATTTTATCAATGATTTTAAAGGTCATTATATCTTTTCTTCTCTTTCCTATGATTTGAAAAATGATATTGAAAACCTTGTTTCTAATCATCCTTTGGCTGTTGAATTCCCTAAAGCATTATTCTTTGTGCCAGAATACGTGGTAGAAGTAAAAGGTTCGAACTATCAGTTTTTAGCGGGACTTGATGACGATTCATCTAAATCTATTCTTCACGAATTTTTACGAAATATTGAGTCACCGATTGAAAAGAATTCGATTCAATTAGTTCCTACGTTAACCAAAGATAGGTATATTGAAAAAGTTAATGCTCTACTTCATCATATCCAACACGGCGATATTTATGAGGTTACTTTTTGTCAAAATTATTTAGGCAATGGGAATATAAGTTCTCCTGAATCGCTTTATGGAGCATTGAATAAAAGAACGGCCGCTCCGTTTTCTACATTTTTTAAATGGAATCATTCTTATCTCATGAGTGCTAGCCCTGAGCGCTTTCTTCAGCGTACGAATGACCGGATTATTACTCAACCTATTAAAGGAACAATTCGAAGAGGTCATTCTAAACAGGAAGATCAGCAGTTAAAAGAAAACCTTAGGAATGATCCGAAAGAACTGGCTGAGAATGTAATGATTGTTGATTTGGTAAGAAATGATTTGTCAAAAATCGCCAAGAAAGAATCTGTGGTCGTCGATGAATTATTCGGTGTGTATACCTTTGAAACGGTTCATCAACTCATCTCAACGGTGGCCGCTGAAGTAAAAGATAATTGTTCGTTTTCATCTATTTTAAAAGCGCTTTTCCCTATGGGAAGTATGACAGGAGCACCTAAGATTAGTGCGATGAAGTTGATTGAGAAATACGAGGACTTTCAGCGGGGATTATTCTCAGGAAGCGTTGGTTACATAGAACCATCTGGGGATTTTAATTTCAATGTAGTTATTCGAAGTATTCTTTATGATGATATTCATAAACGAATCGCTTGCCCTGTAGGTAGCGCTATTACGATATTAGCGAATCCTGAACAAGAGTACAATGAATGTTTGTTAAAAGTCGACGCGATGTTATCTGTATTGAATGGGGAGTCCTGATCGTACATATGAAAATAGCCATTTTTGGATTGCTTGTAGCGGTGGTCTCGACTCGGTCTTTGCAGTGCGCATTTTCCATCAATTGAACATCCCGTTTGGAATACTTCATTGTAATTTTAATCTACGTGGCCAAGAATCTGACCAAGACGAACAATTCGTTCGATCCCTCGCCATAGAGCTAAGAGTGCCTATTCGGGTAAAATCGTTTGACGTTAAGGCTTACAAACAAAATCAGAATGTTAATACCCAACTTGCCGCACGGCAACTGCGTTACACTTGGTTTGAAGAGCTGATTAAGAACGAGTCGGCTCAAATAGTTCTTGGACATCATCGGGATGACCAACGAGAAACGTTTATGCTGCAGTTATTGCGCGGAGCTTCCGTTCACGGATTAGCATGTATGCCCTCATATAGGAATGGATTTCTCAGGCCTTTTTTACATCTCGCTAAGGAAGAAATACAATCGATTAGTCTTCACAATAATTGGAAATGGAGGGACGATTCGTCCAACTTAAGTGATCAATACGCCCGCAATGATTTACGATTAAAACTTATTCCTTTACTTAATAAGAATGAATTCAATTGGAGTGCAATAGATGATTTAATTTCCGGTTATCAAGAATTACTGGGCTATTTGAAATCTTCAACGCTAGAAGTAGAACAGAATGAGCAGATAATCACTATTTCTGAATGGTTGGGGCTACCGAAACTTAACCAGAATGAATTTTTAGAGGATATTTCTTTCGGAAAGAATAACATTGATCTTGTCAATCAACTTGCAACAGCGAATAAAGGAGCGTACGCGCTTCGTAACGGTGTTGAATTGTGGAATGAAGGGGAATTTTTACTTTTTCGAAAACAACATCCATCCACCACAGAAAAAGAGTTTAGTTTGAACGTTGAACGAATCAATAAAACGGAGGTTGATTTCAACTCCCGAGATTTGTACCTTGATGAAGACAAGATTAACGGGGGATTATACTTAAGAAAGTGGAGGAGTGGCGATGCATTTGTTCCTCTAGGAATGCGCGGTAAAAAGAAAATTAGCGATTTTTTAAAAGATAAAAAGGTCCTTAGTTCTAATAAGGAAAGTTCTTTTGTAGTGCTCGATGGGGAGGGAATTGTTGGAGTAGTAGGGTATTCTCCCGCTGAGCGAGTAAAAATCTCCTCTTCTACGAAACAAATAATTAAAGTTTCCGTAGAACTTCGCTAGAAATCCTCTTCCAAATGAGAAGAAGAGGCTCTAAAAATTTCATGACATATGTTTGTTAATTCAAAATTATGTCGTACATTTTAATCGCTAAACTAAAACTTTTGAATATGGATAATTTGATACATTCCGCTCCAACATTGATAGAAAAAGAAATCATTCCTGATTTAAAATTTAAATCAGAGGTTAATTTTAAGCAACAAGAAAACCTCATGGAGCGCCTCTTAGAGGCCACTAAGATGGGGAATAACGACCATATCAAAATAGCTATTATTTTCCAGGATGATGAAGGTATGAAGCGTGTAGAAACGACAATTTGGGCCACAGGAGATAAATACATTTGTTTGAAAGGTGGGGTTTGGTTACCCATTAAGCACATTAAAGAAGTTCAATTTATTTAGAAGAGTTTAGCAGATACAACTACAATTTTTAATGGCGTTACTTGAATAGTAACGCCATTTTCTATATATAGGATTCCAAGAATTAAGCGTTTGTTTCAACGCTTCACCAGCAAACAATTATTATTTTTGAACCATGTTGAAAATGTTTTACAACGTGCTGTCTTCTCTTGTCCTTGTAATGTTCGCTTTTGCGGCGAATGGTCAAGATGAAATAAAGTGGTCATTTCAGTTTGATCGTGCTGAGAATAGAATTGAGTTCAAAGCTGAGCTGAAAGAACACTGGCATTTGTACAGTCAACATGTTGATGAAAACCTAGGCCCAATACCTACCGAGTTCACGTTCGAAGAGAATAGAAGCGTAGATCGCATTGGCGATATTGACGAACAAGAGGTGAAAACAATCTTCGATGAGAATTTCGGAGGACGGCTTGATATACTCGAAGGCACCGCTATATTTACACAAAAAATTAAATGGTCAACACCAACTATTGTGAAGGGAAGCATACTTTATATGCTTTGCGACGATAAAGGATGTTTGCCGCCAGATGTTATTGATTTTGAAATAGAATTAAATTAAACCTATGCATATGTTAAAAAGCGTATTAATAAGCAGTTTGTTTTTCTTGGTATCATATTTTTCCTCGAGTCAAGAAAGTGCTAACACCTATACAAAGTGGAAGACAAGTGTAGAGTATTCTAAAGATGGCAGCGCGGCCACATTAGTCATTCAAGCAAAGGTTGATAAAGGATGGCATGGATATTCGATTTTCCCTGCTGCTCCGGATGATGGGCCGCTTCCGACAGAATTTACGTTCGAAGCAAACTCAGGTTATACACTAAATGGTGCTATGACCGAGTCGGGAATGAAAAAACATTATGACGAAGTATTTGAATTGGACGTGCAAGAGTTTGAATCTGCAACGTTCAAACAAAAAATAAATATTACCTCGACACAGGACTTTATTCTCAAGGCCACTGTTTTCTATCAGATTTGTCAAGAATCTGGAGTATGCATCATTGGGGATAAAAACTTGGACTTTTCAATTAATGGAATAGTTGCTGAAACTACAGCTGAGACCATCGAAACGACTGAAGCATCTGTTGTAGATACCTCGCTCGATGTAGAGGCTGAAATCATTTCATGGGAATACGAATTACATCAAGCGGACAAAAATGGTCGTTACATGTTAAAAATGATTCCAGAAGTTGCCGACGGATGGGTGATGAATACTCAGCGCCTGCAAGATATGTTCAAGTATAAAAAAGGCGGTGAAGTGGTATTTGGAGAGTTTTCTTTTTCCAAGGAGATTAATGACAGTATAAATGAAGGCGAAAGCTCTGCAGTATATTTCCTGTCTTCGCTGTTATATGAAGGAAATGAAGAGCCAGCAGTTAAACTTTCAATAGTTGCTGAGCTAGAAAATGGAATTGAAACGATTCAGCAGAATCAAGATGTCATCATTAACTTTTCAAATGCTGTTCTGTTGACATCTGGAAAATGTGAGCCAAAAAAGTTTGAAGGAAAAGAGGCGAAGGATAAATTCTCTTATTGGGAATTGATGATCGAAGCCTTTCTTTGGGGTATTGCTTCCTTGTTGACACCCTGTGTATTCCCGATGATTCCAATGACAGTTTCCTTTTTCATGAAGGACTCTAACGATCCTGAAGCAAGAAAATCAGGTCGAAGACAAGCGCTTTTATACGGCTTTTCGATCATTGGGATTTACACGTTGATTGGAACAATCGTGGCAATAACGCTTGGAGCGGCTTTTGCAAACTGGTTGGCAACGCACTGGTTTCCAAATGTGCTGTTTTTCGTAGTATTTATGTTCTTTGCTGCTTCTTTCCTTGGAATGTTCGAGATTCGACTACCATCATCACTTGTGAATAAAGCCGACCAAAAAGCAGATAAAGGTGGATTTGTAGGAACATTCTTTATGGCGCTAACGCTAGTATTGGTCTCGTTTTCATGTACTGGACCTATAGTAGGAATTATCCTGATTAAGGCCTCTCAGGGCGCGGTGGTAGAGCCAATGTTGGGAATGTTTGCTTTCTCACTTGCATTCGCACTTCCATTTACGTTGTTCGCAATTTTTCCTGCATGGTTGAAGAACTTGCCACAATCGGGTGGTTGGTTAAATACAGTGAAGGTTGTACTCGGATTTATTGAAATCGCTTTAGGTCTTAAGTTTTTAAGTGTGGCCGATCAAACCTACCATTGGGGAATACTTGACAGAGAGGTATATATTGCGTTGTGGATTGTAATATTTGGATTACTAGCCATTTACTTATTAGGAAAAATTAAGTTAGCCCATGATTCTGATTTACCATTCATTAAAGTCCCGCGTTTGTTCATGGCGATGGGAGTTCTTGCATTTGTGGTTTATTTGGTGCCGGGTCTCTGGGGCCATCCGTTGAAGGCATTGTCAGGCTATCTTCCACCAATGTCTACCCATGACTTTGATTTATTAGGTGAAATACAAGGGACGGACGACTATGTCTGTGGAGAAGAGCCGTTGTACGGAGACCTTCTTCATTTGCCACATGGTATCGCAGGTTATTTTGATTATGAGCAAGCACTTGCATGTGCTAATGCTCAAGACAAACCATTGTTCATTGACTTTACGGGTCATGGATGTGTGAATTGTCGAGAAATGGAAGCAAAAGTATGGTCAGATCCAGCAGTACTTAAACTACTGAAGGAGAAATTTGTAGTCGTAGCCTTGTATGCTGACGATAAAACCTTGTTGGCTGAAGAAAAATGGGTGGAGTCAAAAGTTGACGGAAAAATGAAAAAGACCATTGGTGATATCAACTTGGATTTTCAAATTTGTAATTTCGGAGAAAGTGCTCAACCGCTCTATGCAACATTGGATAGCAAAGAAAATTTACTTCAAAACCCAGTAGGATATACTGATTTAGAAACGTTCAAAGCATTTTTAGAAAACTCCATTGTGGAATATAATAAATGGAAAAAAGGTAAGTCGCCGTTATAGTGATTGTTTCGCGAAAGACTTTTCAACATTTATTAACATTACCTTCATTGTAGCGGCTAAAGTGCTATTTTTGCCTAAAATTTAAGGAATGACAGAAAGACATCCAGCTGTTTTAGTACTCGAGGATGGAACTGTCTACCATGGCAAAGCAATTGGTAAGCGTGGTAGAACATCCGGAGAATTAGCCTTCAACACCGGTATGACCGGTTATCAAGAAGTGTTTACCGACCCATCTTATTTAGAACAATTATTGATCATGAATGCTTCCCACATAGGTAACTATGGTGTGCATCCGGAGGAATCAGAATCCGACAGAATGCAAGTAGCTGGGGTTATTATCAAAAAATTCTCTGAAGTGGCTTCGAGAACTTCAGCAGATGATTCACTTGAAGAGTTTATGCTGAGGGATGAAAAAGTCGGCATCGCAGAATTGGATACACGCGCTTTAGTCCGTCACATTAGAGATCGTGGGGCAATGAACGCCATAATTTCATCAGAACAAGACTTAAATATTGATCAGCTGAAATTAGATGTTAAAGCCGTGCCTTCGATGGAAGGGCTTGAACTTTCAAGTCGTGTATCAACGAAAGTAGCCTATGAAGTAAAGTCAACTTCTGACTCTTCTAACTTCAAGGTTGCTCTTTTAGATTTAGGTGTTAAGCGTAACATCACTCGTTGCTTAAACGAAAGAGGTTGTGATGTGATGGTATTTCCGATGACGTCAACACTCGCTGAAATGAAAGCCTACAATCCAGATGGATTCATGCTGTCCAACGGACCTGGTGATCCAGCAGCAATGGGGCCAACACATCAATTGGTAG
>JALQTG010000311.1 GCA_023264075.1 Crocinitomicaceae bacterium | reverse complement strand
GGGCATTAATACTAGTGAAAATGCGAGTAAAGTATGTTTCATAAGTTATAATTGCATGGTGAGTAGCTCATCCAATGACAGTTTTTGTGCTTTCGGTGTATGGAACGAAAATAAACTAAAATTAACAATTATTCTAGCTTATAATCTTTAAAGCGTACTTCTCTTGTATTGAATAACAATTTGTCGGTTGATATTATTTCTCCGATGTCCTAATCCGTAGGGAAGTTCGCTTCATGTCTAGGGCTTATCAAGTACCTTAAATTCTGAAGTCTTATGAAATTTTATTTCGGGATAGTCTCTTTCTGCCATTTGTAATAGAAAGGGTGTTTCTGCCAAGAACACTAAGTTATCATCCTTGTCTTTTGCAATGTTTCCAGTTTTTGCGCGTAAAAAATCTTTTAATTGATCCTGATTCGTTGAGGTTAACCAACATGCTTTGTGATAGCCTAGTGGAGTGAATGAACAACTTGCACCATACTCGTGGGTTAAACGATGCAAGATAACATCAAATTGAAGTTGTCCTACTGTACCAACAATTTTACGAGATCCAGGTTCTTGAATAAATAATTGAGCAACACCTTCGTCCATTAACTGTCGAATTCCTTTGTCCAATTGTTTCGATTTCATCGGGTCATTGTTCTGAAGTTCCTGAAAAATTTCAGGTGAAAATGAAGGAATGCCCGTGAAGGTCATGTCTTCTCCAGCCGTTAACGTATCTCCGATTTTAAAGGTCCCGGTGTCATAAAGACCAATAACATCTCCTGGAAAAGCCTCGTCGATTAAACTTTTATCCCGGGCCATAAAAGATGTAGGGTTAGGGAATTTTATTTTTTTATCGTGACGAACGTGTTTGTAAAATGTATTTCGTTCGAATTTTCCAGAAACAATACGAAGAAAAGCTATCCTGTCGCGATGATTAGGGTCTAGATTTGCGTGAATTTTAAACACGAATCCAGAAAACTTGGATTCACTGGGCTCAACGAAGCGTTGGTCAGTTTGTCTTCCTTTTGGGGAAGGTGAAATCCGGATGAAGGTGTCTAACAACTCTTTTACACCAAAATTATTGACAGCACTTCCAAAAAATACTGGAGCAACCTCGCCGGAAAGATATCTAGATTGATCAAAATCATCATAGACCCCGTCAATTAATTCAAGTTCCTCGCGTAATTCGTTGGCAAATTTATCGCCAACAATTGTATTGAGTGATGGATCATTGATGTCGTCGAAAGAAAGGACATCTTCGGAGATTTTTGTTTTGTTTGCTTGGAAAAGATTGAGGTTCTTATCGTAAATGTTGTAAACACCTTTGAATTCGTCTCCCATTCCAATAGGCCAAGCAAGAGGTCGAACTTTAATATTTAATTTAGTTTCTATTTCATCTAAAAGGTCGAACGGATCTTTTCCATAACGGTCCATTTTATTAATGAACACAATAACAGGTGTATCACGCATTCGGCATACCTCCATTAATTTCTCAGTTTGACTTTCCACCCCATTTGCGCAGTCAATTACTAAAATTACACTATCCACTGCAGTCAGGGTTCTGTAGGTGTCTTCTGCGAAGTCTTTGTGACCAGGAGTATCAAGAATATTTACTTGTTTGCCACCATATTCAAATGCCATTACAGATGTTGCAACCGAGATACCCCGTTGCTTTTCAATTTCCATGAAGTCGGAAGTAGCAGTTTTTTTTATTTTATTATTCTTTACGGCACCAGCTGTTTGTATGGCACCTCCAAAAAGAAGAAGTTTCTCAGTAAGTGTTGTTTTACCGGCATCAGGATGGGAAATTATCCCGAAGGTTCGTCTTTTTGCTACTTCTTCTTTGTCACTCATGGTGTGTTGAATCTTTATTAATCTTTCTGCAACAGCAAAAAAAATCTAGCAGCAAAGTTAACCAGATTTTACTACTTTGATACTGCTATGTCAGTAAAAGATTACGTTGTAAGTATTGTTTTTTTATGGGTGAATTTTTGTGCTTTGGCCCATGATAAGGGTGTTGTAACAAGTGCAGAGGTGGTTGTTCTTCCCGAATTTTGGGAACAATATTCCTTATCGAAATACGCGATAGTCAATGACAAAACATTGAATTTTATAGCTTTTCAAGAGGCGCTGCAAGGGTACTATTTGTTAAAAAATGAAAATAAATTAACAAATTCAGATTACCTCACCATTATCGATTATAGTAAACATTCTTCTGAGCAACGTTTTTACTTAATAGATATGAATACGTTCTCCTTAGTGCATAAAACATATTGTTCCCATGTTTAAGTATACTGTAGGCGCGATGGCTACAAAGTTTTCAAATAACGAGGGGAGTCTCCAAACGAGTCTCGGATTTTATTTGACTGGTGAAACTTACACTGGAAAATTTGATTTAGGATTGCGTCTTGATGGATTGGAATACAGTAACAGTAGAGCGAGAAGTAGAGGAGTAGTAATGCATGGAGCACAGTATGCAACCCTCTAATTTCTATAACGTGACAACAATGTTTTGGGAAGGAGTTTTGGGTGCCCTGCTGTTCCCAAAGAGGAGGCAAATTTCTTAATTGAGAAAATAAAAAATGGTAGTTTAATGTATATTTATCATCCCGACAAAGGCAACCACAGAGCCTCTCGAATTCTGAATAATAGGATTTTTATTAGTGCCGTTCCGGAGAAAAAAGAAGAGACTGCAACTATTTGATTTTTAGGTTAAACATTTCGGTGTCTTCAATTTTCCCGGTAAGTGTATCACCAATTTGAACGGGGCCTACTCCTTCTGGAGTACCTGTAAAGAGTAAATCACCGATTTTCAAGGTCATGAATTGAGAAACATATGCAATTAATTGGTCGATAGAGAAGATCATATCTGAAGTATTCCCCTGTTGGACCAATTCGCCATTTTTATACAGCGTAAAATTTAAATTGTCAAGTGTTAATTTTGATTTATCGATAAACTGTTCGCTAAGCGGTGCACTGTGCTCAAAGGCTTTGGCAATTTCCCATGGATGACCATTTTCTTTGCATTGTTTTTGTAGATCTCGCGCTGTAAAGTCAATTCCTAAACCGATATCATGATAATATTCATGAGCGAATTTCTCGGATATATTTTTTCCCAATTTGCTGATGCGGATAACTACCTCACATTCGTAATGTAGGTCATTTGTGAAGTTAGGGTAGAAGAAAGGATTCTTTTTAGGCAGTAAAGCGGTATCCGGTTTCATGAAGAACATAGGCGTCGATGGAATTGGAGAATTCATTTCCTTCGCATGGTTTGCATAATTCCTTCCAATACAGATGATTTTCATATGTTACTATTTTGCAAATTTAGACTTTAATGCTGCTAATTTAGCATCAAGATTTTCTTCTTTATCTAGTTTTTCTTGTTTTCTATTTTGCTTGATTTTTTCCATTTCACGTTTCAGTACTTCTTTTGTATATAATGGGAAATTAGAATTCATCATCCAACCATAATAACCTTGTTCTTCTTCTGCTACTTGCGCAATTGTTTTTCCCTTGTGTTTTCCAAAATTATAAATTGCTTCACCTTTATTGTTTAAAGCTATTCTTCCTGCAAAATCGAGTAGTTCATTTTTTGACATTTGAGAAAATTCGGCTAGAAACTCAGTTGATTTTTCCAGTTCATCATATTTCTCAAGTTGAGCCTTGAGCACCTCATATGTAGCTATTACATCCGCCATAGCATTATGTGCATTCACCAGTTCCTTTCCACAGTAGAATTTGTAAGCTGCTACGAGAGTGCGCTGTTCCATTTTGTGAAAAATATTTTGAACATCAATAAACTTTCGTTTACTCATATCAAAATCACTTCCTACACGCAAAAATTCTTCTGCCAAAATAGGGATGTCGAACTTATTTGAATTGTATCCTGCCAGATCCGAATTTCCAATAAAATCAGCTACGTCATTGGCAATTTCTGCAAATGTTGGCGCCTCTTTAATATCCTGTTCGTAAATTCCATGAATAAGAGAGGTTTCATTCGGTATAGGTATAGTTGGATTCACTCGTTTTTTGTACTCTTCTTTCGTTCCATCGGGATGAACTTTAAGTATTGCTATTTCCACGATTCGATCTTGGGTTACATCCACACCAGTTGTTTCTAAATCGAAAATCGATAATGGTTTTTGTTCAATAAAATTCATTCCTATTGTTTTCTTGGTTAAGATTAAGTCATCGAGTATTGTCAAGAAGTAAAAAAAATGGCAGAATCACTTTATGATCAGTATCATTCAATAATGCGAAATTCAGTTCTACGATTTTTTTGATGCTGCTCATCTGAGCAATTTGAGTCATTACCGCCTTCGCATGCACAATCATTTAGAAGTTTTGATTCTCCATATCCTTTACCATAGATTCTCTCTGGGTTCGATATTTTTTGTTTAATATAGTTAGCTGAGGCGCGTGCCCTACTATCTGAAAGGGACATGTTGTAGGAATAATCCCCTCTGCAATCTGTGTGAGATCCAAGCTCAATTTTTAAATTCGGATTATCATTCATTATTTGAACAATTTTGTCCAATTCAATTGCTGCATCGGGACGGATTGAATATTGATCTAAATCAAAATAAATAGGCTTTATTTCTATAAGTGCAGATAAGTCATCCCCAACTTGAAGCTGATCTATCTTAAACGTATCAATAATGATGTTGTCATCGCTAAGGTGTTTTGAAACTAAAAACTGTTGAGTAACATAATTTTCTTTCGAAATACGAATGTAAAAATCTATTTGGTCACCGTACTTTTTATCCTCTAAAATTTTTGAATTAAATTTTCCCGAGTAAGAACTTTGTGCTATAGCAAAAATGTTACCTGCTAAATCAATAAAGTCAACTTGAGCGCCAACAATTTTATCGGATGAATTTTGGTCTAAAATTAATCCAGCATAAGAAAATGGCATCTCTTCCCTCATTGTGTGGTTCTTGGAGTCATAAATGACAGATTTTTCCAATTTTTCAAAATTATCCTCACAATTGGTATTCAAAGTCATTCTGTATAATTCTTCAGAACCATTCTTGCGAGTGTAAATTATATCAAATTCTGAACATTTGGGTAAAGTTGAAAAGAACTTTCCATCTCTCAAACGAGGAGAAACTGTACGTATGTTTCGTGCATCACAATTTTTACAATCTATAATTATTTCTATATCCTCAGGGATTGGATTATTACTCGGAATAATTTCAATTGTACCTTCTAAGAAGGAAACATTTTGACTACCTAAAACATCATTTTTTACTTCATAAATATCTTTGTTGCCCATGCCTCCTTGTCTAGAGGATGAAATATATCCAGTTACTCCATCGGCAGTAGTAGTGTAGTAGATGTCATCACCAGTTGAATTTAAAGGATAACCTAAATTGATTGGACTACTCCATGTATCTTCAAATTGAATACTTAGAAATATATCAAATCCTCCCATACTCTGTGGACCATTACTAGAAAAATATAAGGTTTTGTCATCTGCACTTATGAAAGGAGAATCTTCATCGTAGGGTGTGTTAATAGGAGCTCCTAGATTGAATGGTTCACTCCACTCTCCATTTGGCAGTTTGACAATTCGATAAATATCTCTTCCTCCTAATCCCCCTTCTCTGTTTGAAGAAAAATATTTCGAATTTCCATCGTGAGAAACTGTAATGTGAGGTTCCCATGATGCAGAGTTCACATTTTTATCGGGCAAGGGTTCAATATTTTTGAATTTTCCATCTTGAAATTCTGAAAAATAAATATCTCCATTACCAATGGCATCATTGTATACATATATATTTCTTTCATCAGTGCTTATACCAATTGTAGCCTCATTAAAATCAGGCTGACAAAAATCCAGAAGAACTGGATCGCTCCAATCGGTTAAACCATTTTTGTATACTACGTAAATATCCTCTAAATATTGGCCTGTTTCTGCGTCATAATTATTCTTGTTGGTGTTATCTTTTCTCAATCGTCTAGATGTAAAGTAAAGTGATTGGCCATCAAGCGATACAACTGAGGAGTATTCAGGATCAGAGGTGTTAATTTTTTTCCCTAAGTTAACTATTTCATAATTTTTGGGATACATCAACTCTCTTGTCGCTATTTTACATTGTTCAATTAATAGTGATGCTTCTTGACGAAGTAGGTTGTTCGGATTAGACTTTTCAAGAAATACTAGAAGATTTTTATTTGCATTTGAAATATCCGTGAGTAGATGAAGGCATTTACCTAAGTAAAAATAGCTATCTACAGGAGAGGAAATTTCTTTTGTAGAAAAAAAATCAAAAGTATTCGATGTTGATTTTGTCGCTAATTCAAGGTGTTTTTTTGCTGCATTTAAATCATCTCCAATCAACAATAATGACAAGCCTTTACGGTAGTTGAAATTCGCGTTTTCTGGTTGAAATTCGATGAGTTTATTCGATAAAATTAAAGATTCTTTATGTAGATTTTCGAATAATAGAGCAGAGTTTTTTTCCAATAAATCTTTTATTGAAGCACTTGCACTGAATTGTATTAGTTCTGTGTAGTCCTTTTGTGAGAAGGACAAAAATGTATACGAATTCAACAGAAAAAAAATATATAGGAAATATTGAGAGCTCGCTTTTCTCATCTATTAATATTTTCCTAAATATACTTAAATTTTTTGTGATTGATCAAAATTTTCTAAATAATCTGCAACTCGTTTCACAAACATTCCACCAAGTGCGCCATCTACAACACGGTGGTCATAGGAGTGCGACAAGAACATCTTGTATCGAATTCCGATAAAATCTCCATTGTCGGTTTCAATGACAGCCGGTACTTTTCGAATTGCACCTAATGCCAAAATGGCAACCTGAGGTTGATTGATAATTGGAGTTCCCATTACATTTCCAAAGGTCCCCACATTTGTTATTGTATAAGTTCCTCCTTGAATGTCTTCCGGTTTTAATTTGTTGTCACGCGCGTTGTTTGCCAACTCATTTACTGACTTTGCCAACCCAACAAGGTTAAAGCGATCTGCTTGCTTAATTACAGGGACAATTAGATTACCTGAAGGTAAAGCCGTGGCCATTCCGATATTAATATTCTTTCGTTTTACAATTTTATCCCCATCGACACAGATGTTGATGTTTGGAAAGTCCTTAATAGCCTTTGCTACAGCTTCTATAAAGATAGGAGTAAACGTGAAGTTCTCTCCCTCGCGCTTTTTGAATTCGTCCTTAATTTTATTTCTCCAGTTCCATATGTTTGTCACATCAGCTTCAACAAAAGACGTTACGTGAGGAGAAACGTGCTTAGACATCACCATGTGTTCCGAAATCATTTTTCTCATTCGGTCCATTTCAATGATTTCATCCCCAGGCATAGAAGGCACAAATGGGGCTTTAATCTTTATTGTTGCCTCATGACTTTCTGCTTTGGGAGCAGCTACTGGAGCTTGTTTTTCTTCAGGTGCTGAAGTTGTATTTGGCGGAGCAACAGGTTGTGATCCGCGGTTCTCAACGTATGCCAAGATATCTTTTTTGGTAACACGACCGTTTTGACCAGAACCCGGAATTGATTCTAATTCCGTCATGCTAATGCCTTCTTTATTTGCTATACTGCGAACCAATGGTGAATAGAATTTACCGCTCGGTCCATTTTTGTCTACAGCTGTGTCACCAGCCACCTCTTGTATAACTGCAGCAACTGTTTCCATTACCTTTGCAGCTTCTTGTGGAGCTGACTGTGATGAATCAGCTGCTGGAATTGGTGCTGCGCCATTTGTTGAAATAATTGCAATGACATCACCTACTTGAGCAACTTGATCTTTGTCAAAAAGTATTTGAACAAGTGTACCTTCGGCTTCTGACGGTAGCTCATTATCCACCTTGTCTGTGGCAACTTCTACAAGTGGCTCGTCCATTTCTACCTTATCACCAACGCTCTTTAACCAGTTCGTAATGGTAGCTTCTGTTACGCTTTCTCCCATTTTTGGGAGTCTAATTTCTATTTGTGACATATCGTGTTTTGAAAAAGTATCGCTTTAAAGTGCCACAAAAATAAATGAAAATTCGGTTATTTCAAGAGTTCCCCATGGAATTATCTGTCGAGCAGAAGAACATTTTGAAGAAGTACTTGCAAATCCTTCCAAACTGAATAGTCTCTGGCATAAATGAGATTCATTTTGTGGAATCGTTCTGGTTTATCGTTTGGTATAGAACGCCTTTTTGCGTTCAGAGGTGTAAGTATTCCAGATTTAATTTTTGGTAATTTCAAACCTTCATTGGATAAACTTATTGCGTAACCGACTACCGTTTTTTTTCCAGTAATAAGCTGCAAATAATTCTGGAATAAATTTTGAGGGTGCTTGTATAAGAAAAATACAATGGGGAATAAGATCACTCCCGCGCCTCCAATAATCAAATCGAATGTGCGCTTATTTCTCCGATTTTTTGGTTGCGCGATTGCATTGATTTCAAATACATAGAGGTCTCCCGAAGTATCGATAGAATTACTGCCGATTAAAAAAAGGCTATCGGGTTGTGCTATTTTAAAGTCTACATCTTTACTGTCAATGGCTACCATCCAATTGATGATGGACTCGGCACTCGTGTCTTTTGCGCAAAAAATTATTTCATCTACGTGGTGAATGTATATAATCTGGTCTAACTGCGAAAGAGAGCCAATATCGTCTGGATATTTTTTATCGTTGGGTGATATCGATAAGACTCTTTCTACACGTTGTGAGGAATTTTTCAGGATTGCCTTTACACGATTGACCTCTCCGGGTGAGCCTACGATACCAAAGGTTTTTGGCTTCACATTATTGAGGTTGTATTTACCTCCTACCAAATGATTCAAAATGAGTCTGCTCAAGAAATAATAAGCAATGATGACAACTGCGCCGAGCAAGATAAAGAGCCTAGAAAACTGAAGGTCCTTGGGTAATAGAGCGTAAATAATAAGTATGAATCCAGTGCCAATAGCAACTCCTTTAATGTAATTGGCTAGGCGAATTGGTTTGTCATATCCACCCGAGTAAACGATTGAGATAATCCAAACCAGTAAATAGGAGGGAATTGCAAAAGCCAAAATATCTTCGGGGAACTCAATATTTTCCTTTCTCCATAATTCGGTGAGCAGAAATAGCGCTGATAACGAAACTGCAATATCGACTACAGGAACAAAGCTTTTTCGCACCAATCGATTTAGAATTGCAATTCCTGCACGGAAATAAATGGCCAGGTTTATTAGAAATGAAAATAGCTTGGCGTTTTTTTGTGAAAAGTGTTTTTTAGCAAAAATCACCATCGCATTATAAAACACAAAAACGTAGTTGACACTACTTTTTTTGGTGCTTTCTCCTTTATAATGAATGATTTTTGTTTCGGGAAAATAGTAATTCTTATATCCTCCAAGTTGAATTCTGTAAGACAGGTCAATATCCTCTCCGTACATGAAAAACGCTTCATCTAAAAGCCCTACTTTGTCTAACGTTTCTTTCCGCATTAACATAAAAGCACCACTCAAAACATCGACTTGATTGGTTTCGAATTCGTTCAAATAGCCCAAGTGATATTTGGAAAAACGTTTGCTTTTTGGAAACAAGCGAGAAATGCCAAATATTTTATAAAAAGCAGCCGCAGGAGCAGGTAAGCCTCTTTTGCTTTCAGGGAGGAAAATACCTTTTCCATCGACCATGCGAACGCCAAGTCCTCCGGCTTCTGGATGGTTATCCATGAAATCAATACACTTGCTAAAAGTATCTTCCTCCACCACAGTATCAGGGTTGAGCAAAAGGACATATTCCCCTTTTGAAACTCGAATGGCCTGATTATTCGCTTTAGAAAATCCCGTATTTTCCTTATTGGCAATGAGCTGAACAGCAGGGAATTTTTCACGGACCATATCAACTGATCCGTCGATGGAATTATTATCAACAACAAAGACTTCCCCAGAAACTTTTTCCAATGCTTTGAACGTCGAATTCAAACACTGCTCAAGGAAGTATTCAACATTATAGTTGACAATGATTACGGATATTTTTATGCTTTCTTGGTTCAAATCATGCGACGTTAATGCTGAGAGCTAATGGAAATGGAATAAACAGAATACACCCTATCTGTGTGCAATGCAGGATATTTCAATTGGCACGTCAAGAGGTAGTTTTGCCACTTGAACAGTTTCGCGAGCAGGAGGCATCGCTTCGAAAAAAGTCTGATATACCTCGTTCATGGCAACAAAATCATCCATATTCTTTAAAAAAATACTGCATTTCACGACATTTTCAATAGAAAGTCCCGCTGTTTCAACCAAAACTTTAATGTTGGTTAACACTTGGTGGGTGGCTTTTCGAATGTCTTCACAGCATAATTCTCCCGTTATTGGATCAATTGGGATTTGGCCGCTGACATAAAGTGTATTATTTGTCATAACCGCCTGACTGTATGGTCCTATTGGTGCAGGTGCGTTCGGGATTTGGATTATTTTTTTCATTTTTCGCAAAGCTTTGCACAAGTTTAATAATTTTGATTGAAAAAAGTGAAGATTTTATTGTTGGATAACTACGACTCGTTCACATTTAACTTGGCGCATTACCTGGAATCCATGTGCGAGAAGGTCGATGTTCTGCGCAATGATGAAGTGAGTCTAGAACGAATTAATGACTACGATAAAATTGTGCTTTCTCCAGGTCCAGGTATGCCTGCTGATGCAGGGATGATGCCTGAATTAATTACGAGGTATACAGGAAAGACCCCCATCCTTGGTGTCTGCCTCGGAATGCAAGGGATTGCCGAGTATTTTGGAGGGCGATTATACAATCAAACTGTTGTTAGGCATGGAGTATCAACCATAATTACTACTACTGAAGAATCGCTTCTTTTTAGGGAATTACCTCGTCAATTCGAAGTAGGACTCTATCACAGTTGGGCGGTTACTGACTTGCCCAATTCGCTAAGAGTCAGCGCCACGAGCCAAGAGGAGGTTATCATGGCTATTGAGTGCGCAGATCAGCGTATTTATGGGGTACAGTTTCATCCTGAATCGATACTGACCCAGTGTGGCAAAGAAATACTACGGAATTTTGTCTTATTGGGATGAACTCCTAAGACCAGCTTTAATTTTCAGCCAATTGTCACACATAAATGTCTTCAATTAGTATATTTGACGTTGAATTAAAATAAATCAGTGCATGAGCGGAGCAATTAAGTTTGGAACAGATGGTTGGAGAGCAATTATTGCAGATGAATATACGGTAGAGAATGTTGCGCGTGTTTCGCAAGGAGTAGCCTCTTGGCTAGCTAATCAACATAGCGATAATCCTTCTGTTATCATCGGTCATGATTGCCGATTTAACGGTGATTTGTTTATGCAAACAGCTGTTCAAGTATTTCTTCAAAATGGAGTAAAAGTCTATATGGCAGAAGGCTTTGTTTCCACTCCTATGGTTTCATTAGGAGCCAATGTATATGGTGCTGATTTAGGGATTGTGATAACTGCCTCTCATAATCCACCGGCATACAATGGCTACAAATTGAAGGCAGGATATGGTGGACCTTTATCCCCAGAGAAAGTACAAGAAGTGCAAGACATGATACCTGAGTTTGTAGATGCTGCTTGTAAATCGGTTAGCTTGGATGGCGCTAAGGCAACAGGAGCATTGAGCGTAGTAGAACTTGAGAAAGAATACATTGCGCATGTTGAGAAAAACTTTGACATTGAAGCGATATGGAATTCAGGGATGCGTTTGGCGTTTGATGCCATGTATGGAGCTGGTCAAAACGTTTTGAAAGGACTTTTTCCGAATATGACCTTTTTACACTGTGATCACAATCCCACATTTAAAGGACAAGCACCTGAGCCCATTGAGAAAAACCTACAAGAGCTGAAGAAGTTGATTGTTGAATCAAAGTCTATTGATTGTGCACTTGCTACGGACGGGGATGCGGATCGTATTGGATTGTTCAATAGTCGGGGAGAATTTGTGGACTCTCACCATATTATTTTGCTATTGATTCATTACATGGTAAAATACAAAGGCATGACAGGGAAGGTGGTTACTGCATTTAGCTGTACGCCAAGAATAGCGAAGATGTGTGAACATTATGGATTAGAACATCAGACAGTTAAAATTGGATTCAAATACGTTGCAGGTATCATGGTGGAAGAAGATGTGTTACTTGGCGGTGAGGAATCGGGTGGTATTGCTACGAAAGGTCATATTCCAGAACGTGATGGGATTTGGATGGGAATGATTATTTGGGAATTCATGGCAAAATCAGGGAAAAATTTAGATGAATTGATTGCTGAAGTATATGAAATCGTTGGTGAATTCAAGTTTGAACGCAGCGATTTACACATCACGGAGGAGTTGAAACAACGCATCATTAAAAATTGTGAGAATAACGTTTATACGTCATTTGGGCCTTACCAGGTAGAAAGAACAGAAACCATTGACGGATTCAAGTATTTCTTCCAAGATGGACGCTGGGTTATGATTCGACCGTCTGGTACAGAGCCTGTTTTGAGGGTTTACGCAGAAGCGCCAAATTTGGAGGAGGTGAGAAGAATTCTTAAGGTAACAGAAGAAACTATTTGTTAACCGACCAAGTGTGCTCTCCGAAAAATCTCCTATTTACTATTGTTGGGGTAAAAATCTCTCAATAAAATCTTCCGAAAGATAACAGTAATAAAGATGGAATAGGTGAATCCCAGAATCATTAGGCCTAACAATGAAAATGTAAGCAATGCTTTAGGCGAATACGCGCTCACCGTACTAATCCGTATATCATTATAAATTTCTTCATTGGTCAAGACTTTATATTCTGGGCTCTGCACTTTTAATGAATCTACGTAGCTTTCGCGCTCCATGGCATTGTAAACAAGGTCCATGCGATCAGAAATGCGAGTTTCTACATACGCTGGATTGATATCTGTGTAGTAGAAATACATGAAGATTGCCACGAGTAAAGCATACGGTGCTCCAGCTATCATACTATGTTTGATGTCTGAAAGGGCAGTGCCTTGACCAAAACCTTCCCGTTTTTTCTCAAAATAAAGCCCGACTGAAATCGCTGAAAGCAAAAACAAGTTATTCATTAAACCTGGGACGAAAATATCATCTTGAAATAACCTACTGTAATAAAAAGCCATTTTTATCAATGACCAAGTAAGGGCAAAAAACAAGGCAGATTTTAGAGCTGGGCGCATAATTAACCGTTCATAGACACTAAGAACTCCTCGTTCGAAAGTGTGTTTTGCATGTGACCTTTAATAAACTCCATCGCCTCAACTGGATTCATATCGGCAAGGTGCTTACGTAGAATCCAAATGCGTTGAAGAGTATCTTTATCCATTAATAAATCTTCACGACGTGTTCCAGAGGCTAAAATATCGATAGCTGGATAAATTCTTCTGTTCGCGATTTTACGATCCAACTGCAATTCCATGTTACCTGTACCTTTGAATTCCTCAAAGATTACTTCGTCCATTTTCGAACCTGTATCTGTTAAAGCAGTTGCAATTATGGAAAGTGAACCTCCATTTTCAATTTTACGCGCAGCTCCGAAGAAACGTTTTGGTTTCTGTAAAGCGTTGGCATCTACACCGCCCGATAAAACTTTACCTGAAGCAGGAGAAACAGTATTGTAGGCACGTGCTAAACGTGTTATCGAGTCTAATAAAATACACACGTCGTGGCCACATTCTACCATTCTTTTGGCTTTCTCCAAAACCATGTTCGCTACTTTTACGTGACGATCTGCTGGCTCATCAAAAGTTGACGCGACGACCTCTGCATTTACGCTTCGTGCCATGTCAGTCACCTCTTCAGGACGCTCATCAATCAATAAGATGATTAAGTAAGTCTCAGGATGATTAGCCGCTATTGCGTTTGCTACATCCTTTAACAGAACTGTTTTACCGGTTTTTGGTTGTGCTACAATCATTCCGCGTTGCCCCTTACCAATTGGAGAGAACAAGTCCATTAATCGTGTAGACATTGATTCTTGTGCATGACCAGTTAGTTTAAACTTCTCGTCTGGGAAAAGAGGTGTCAAATATTGAAATGGAACTCGATCACGGATAAATGCAGGCTCACGTCCATTGATAGAGTCTACTTTCACCAGTGGGAAATATTTTTCACCTTCTCTAGGTGGACGAATCGTACCATAAACAGTGTCTCCTGTTTTCAGACCAAATAACTTTATTTGACTATGGCTAACGTAAACATCATCAGGAGATGGTAAGTAATTATAATCTGAGGACCTTAAAAATCCATATCCATCTTGAATAATTTCTAATACACCTTCGGCAGAAACGATTCCAGATAAATCATATTTCTTGGATAATTCTTCGCGATTTGCACGGTGATTCCCGCTATTATTTCCATTTGTATTACCAATTGAAGCGTCAGAATTATCTTGGTTTTGATTAGTTCTATTTTGGTTAGGATTATTATGCTGGTTGTTCTGATTCCTTGGGTTTGGTGTTCTGCGCGCTCGTTGATGTTCTTCTTGATTTTTTGTAGATTCAGTGCTAGTATCTTTTTCTTGAACAGGACGCTGACGTTTTTCGTAACGACTTGATTTGTTTTCTTCGTTGTGTACCGAAGGCCTTTTTTCATTTTCATTTTGCTCCAAATCTTTCGGCGAACCTTCTTGTGTTGATTCTTTTTCAGTGAACAAATCGGTATTGGAAGCTTGTTGAGCGGGTTTGCGAATTCTTCTTCTGCGTTCGGTTGCCACTTTTTCAGTTTCTGTAGATTTGGATTCATCGCTACTTTGGACAGGTGCTGAAGTTTTAGCCCCTTCAGCTATAAGGTCGATAAGCTCTCCCTTTTTTAAGGTTTCGGTACGTTCAATACCAATTGATTTCGCTATTACGCGTAGTTCCGGGAGTTTTTTTCCCGTTAAATCTTCTTTGTTCATGAATTTTTAATAATGAAAGAATAACTTAGAAAATCGTTATGATTTTGAGGACGCAGATAATTGCGACACTGCAAGTATAAGAATAATTATCAAGTATATGCACTTTTGTCTTTTTTTTACAATAAAAAGCAAGTTAAAAGGAGTATCGTACTGATGCTATAGTTGCCATAGATCGTAATTTTTAGCAATTATTACAGTTTTTTAGCTAGTAGTTCTATTTCAATAGGGTCAACGGAGTGATTTCCAGAATAACTATAGCAGGTGAAGTTTAAAGGGGAGTTTTTTAAGTGTTTAGTAATTTCAGCTGTTTTTTCAGTAGAAAAATATTCATCCTCTGTACCTACCAGAAATAGGTTGTTAGAAGTGCTAAAATGAGAATTGTCTTTGGGTAATTCAAGATCAGGTGGGAAAATGCTGGCCCATAGTATGAACTTATTCGCTTGCCAATTGCCCAACTCGTGCCATCTCGCAGCCGTTGCTCCACCTTGTGAGAATCCCAAGAGAACTTTCTTTGCTTGCGCGTTTTTTGCAGAGAATTGCTCGGCTAGGGAGTTCAGAAAACGGATGTTATCTTCAATGTCATGAAGGCGTGCTTCTTTTGTCATCCAGGAAGCTCCGACGCGTCCGCTTGTTCCGTTTAAATAGAAGCGATGCATTCCTTCAGGCGCTACTATAAAATGGTCTTCTGGGGGTAAGTGTTGGAACTTGCGAATGAAATACTCAGGTAACTGACCATAACCGTGCAATACAAACCAAATGGATTTTGCGGTATCCAAGTTTCCGTGAGTAAAATAACGGTAGGTTTTAGTTAATTGAATTGAGTGTACCATAATTTGATCTGCTGAATAACTTCTTTTGATTGTTCGAGATGAGGAGCATGTCCACAATTATTCAAAAATATTGGAGTGGCATTTTTTCCTAGCGTAATAACTATTTTACTGACTTGATTGGGTGTTCCGTATTGATCTTCGTAACCTTGGATAATAAGAGCGGGAAACGGAGATTGAGATAAATCTTTCTCAATCGACCAATCGGAAAATGGGTGACTTAACCAGGTATCTGCCCATCTTCGAAATACATTCTCGGTTTTTGCTCCATGAAAAATTTCTAATCCCCTCAATTTCCCTTCTTCAAACGCGCTAATGGCAGGAGGAATTCCAGCTTTTGTTTCCGATTCATTTTCAATGTGTGCAGCCAAGGTAATTATCCCAGCTATGCGATTCGGGAAGCGCGATGCATACAAAAGGGCCTCAGTTCCACCATCAGAATGGCCAACAAGGATAAGCTTGTTTTTGACATCGAGTTCATCGAGAAATGAAGGCAATACTTCCCATGCATATTCATGTAAATACCGCGCTGTTCGTTCGTGTTGAGGGTCGTCAGAGTATCCATATCCGATCATTTCAAGTACAATGGCAGGTAACCCTAATTCCTTTGAAAGAAGTGAGGGGAAATCTTTCCATTGACCAATACTTCCAAGGGCTTCATGAAGGAAGAGCAGAAGAGGCGTTGATGAATCCGTTGTAGCTCCAATTTTTACGTAAGCGAGTTTACCATGTTGAGTTGCTACACGTTCGTATTCGAGGGATTTGAGTTGATGAACTACGTGATTCGCTAACAGTTTCGGCGAAAGAAAACCCATTGGATGAATGAATGAAGGGATTTCAAAATAAAGGCCATTCGATGAGCATTCTGCCATTTTTTGGGACTCTTCTCGTGTGACCATTTTGTCTTTGCCTCCGCGCGTTATTCGAATGGGAATAGTAAGGTAATGGGTGGTGTTGTCGTTGAGTAACGGCTGATTCCCAATGGAATGTATAAATGCGCTTGTTTTCGCTAATAAATCATTCAGATGAGTTCCATGCAATTGGACGAGGTAATCATAAAATGAAGTCGCTTTGGTTTTTAAGAAATCAACGTTCAAGGTATTCACTTCGGCTGCTGCAATAGCAGGTGACCAGTTTAGTTTTGTGCCGAGTGTTACAATGCCGAGGATGTTTTTGTTCTTCCGTAATGCTGCGTCCAAGGCAAGGTAACCGCCGAGGCTAAATCCAAAAATGAAGACGTCCCCCAATTGATGTATGAATTGATCAAGGTCGTTCCGCACATCTTCGAGCGTAAAGTAGTTCAATTCTGTAACACGTTTACCATGCCCGGGTAGGTCGTACACAAACACGTTATACCTTTTTTCTAGGACAGCTTGAATAGTGTTGAATTCAGTGGAATTTCCCAGTGCTCCGTGGATGAGTAGTAATTGCTTCATTGAATTGGATAAAAAAAGCCTAAAAACGATGTCTTTAGGCTTTAACTATTATTTAAGCTATTGTTTATTTAACGCGCTCAACGTAAGTTCCAGTGCGCGTATCAATTTTAATACGTTCACCCATATCAACGAAAAGAGGAACACGGACTTCAGCTCCAGAGTCAAGCGTTGCGGGCTTTAAACTGTTTGTTGCTGTATCTCCTTTTATTCCTGGTTCCGTGTACGTAACTTCTGCTTCGATATACATTGGTAAGTCAACTAACAACGGAGTTTCAGCTTCCGCATGAAATGTTATTTCGCAAATCATTCCTTCTTGGAGAAATTCAGGCTTCTCCACTAATCTAGCAGGGATAAGGATTTGTTCATAGGTTTCAGTATTCATGAAGTTATATCCTGCTTCTTCTTCATAAAGGTATTGGTATTGTCTTCGTTCTATTCGAACTGGTTCAATTTTGTGACCTGCTGAGAAGGTGTGGTCTAGTACTTTACCAGATTCGATTTCTCTGAGTTTTGTGCGGACAAAAGCAGGACCTTTTCCTGGTTTTACGTGTTGGAATTCAATCACTGAAACGAGTTTTCCGTTCCAATTCATGCATAATCCATTGCGAATATCTGATGTTGTTGCCATAAAGAAATTTTAAAGGACCCAAATATAGAAATATTCTATTGAATCACTTATCAATTTTTTCATTGGAAATAATTTGCAGGAATACCAACGCTTAGAATTACAAATTCGCGGCTTCTTGCTCTTGTTAGTTGGACTTTCTCGTCGTTCAATTCAATTGTATGGCTCATAATATCTTTGTTTTGAGGTCGAAATTAGCGGCTCTTTGTAAACTAAAAAATGCGAAAAATCACTTTTTTACAATTGAGGGATATATTTATGGAAATAACGGATGCTCTCAACCGCGTACTTGAATAAATGTTCCTTTTATGCCAAAAAAAGCTAAATAGTTCAGTGAAAATTAGGATAAACTAAACATGTTTCCTATCTT
>JALQTG010000304.1 GCA_023264075.1 Crocinitomicaceae bacterium | reverse complement strand
TGATATAATTCAACATGAGAAGCCAGAAGGCGTAATCGTTCAGTTGGGAGGTCAGACAGCGTTAAAATTAGCTGAAAAGTTACAACGTTATGGTATTAAAATCATCGGTACTAGTTATGATGCACTTGATTTAGCAGAAGACAGAGGTCGTTTCTCGAACGTGTTGAAAAACTGTGGAATTCCTTACCCTGAATTTGGTGTAGTGGAAAGTGCAGAGCAAGCGATTGAATTATCTGAAACGCTCGGTTTTCCTTTATTGGTGCGTCCTTCCTACGTGTTGGGTGGACAGAAGATGAAGATTGTCATCAATAAAGAGGAATTAGAGCACCATGTAGTCGATATCTTGCGCGATATGCCGGATAATCAAATTTTACTCGACCACTTCTTAGGTGGAGCGATTGAAGCTGAAGCAGATGCTATTTGTGATGGTGAAAATGTATACATCATTGGAGTAATGCAACACATAGAGCCAGCAGGGATTCACTCGGGAGACTCTTACGCGGTATTACCTCCCTACAATTTAGGGGATCTGGTAATGCAACAAATTGAGGACATTACTAAACGTATTGCGATCGAATTAAAAACAGTCGGATTGATCAATATCCAGTTTGCGATACAAAATGAGAAAGTTTATGTAATCGAAGCGAATCCGCGAGCTTCGCGCACGGTTCCTTTTATAGCCAAGGCTTACGATGAACCTTACGTGAATTACGCAACAAAAGTAATGTTAGGAGATAAGAAGGTCACTGAATTTGATTTCAGACCAAAAAGAGCAGGATATGCAGTCAAAATACCTGTTTTCTCTTTCGAGAAATTCCCGAATGTGAACAAAGAACTTGGGCCAGAGATGAAATCTACAGGTGAGGCCATTCGATTTATTAAGGATTTGAAAGATCCTTTCTTCACCAAGATTTTCTCTGAAAGAAACTTATATTTATCACGCTAGATGATGATGCTGAGCATACAAGGCGTTTTTCGGACTATCCTCATCATTATTGCAGTGATTGTCGTTCTTCGATTTATCGGTAGAATTATGATTGCTAAGCGTAATTTAGAGGAGGAACGTGCTCATGAAAAACGCCAACGTGCGCATCAACAAGCCAAAAAAGAAAGCGAGTTAAACAAGGGTAAAATACATATTTCTAAAGGGTCGTCAGGATACGCAGAGGACGTTGATTTTGAGGAGATTCCGTAGGTTGGTGACTTATTTACACTGACTATTTCGCCTCGTTCTTCCGTTGTCGGTTCGTTCGCTTCACACGTTTGCGTGTAGCTTTAGATTGTCGTTTCCAATACTCTTTCTCGGCTTTCTTTTTCTCTTTTCTAGCCTTTTTAGCAGCAATTTTCTTGTCCTTAGCACGTGCTTTCTCTGCTTCGTCAACTGTAGCATACGTTTGTCCTGGCTGACTTGTTTTGCATGAAGTCGTTCCCCAGAGTAATAAAGTGACAGCGAACAGCGTTATGTATTTAGAAAGATATTGCATAATTTAGCAAACAGATATTTGACGGTATGAAGTTACGAATTATTCTAATGTTGACAATCTTCTGGATGGCATCCTCATGCAACAGAAATAATCGTCATCCGGTACCGTATTTTCAGTTTGATGTAACAATAAACTTAAACTTACCGAGCTACAGTCCACTCATGGGGGTAGGCGGTTGGGCGTATTTGGATAACGTGGGTTCCAGAGGTGTTATTATTTATAGGAGCAGTAGTAATCAATTTGTTGCATTTGATCGACATTCTCCAGCTGATGAAGCAGGGAATTGCCCTTCTCCGTTATATCCCGATGCCGATAATTTTTTCATTTTGCGCGATGATTGCAACGAAGCACTCTTTTCTTTATTGGATGGATCCCCTTGGACGGATAGTCAATATACTGAATGGGGTTTGCGCAGCTACCAAACGTTTTTTGACGGTGGAAACAGCTTAAGGATTTACAATCCGTAACGAATAAAAACTAAATAACTTTTCAAAAAATATGTGCAGAACTACTCTTTTTCAGAAATATTAAATTGATCTAGCAATGGTTTGATAGCACTTACTAATGTATCTTCGCTCCAAGGTTTAGAAATGAACTTATCGAGTAAATTGGATTCAAGTAGATCGTTTACCCTTGTTGAATTAGCTTGACCAGATAACATAATAAACTTTAAATTCTCAAATTTATTTTTGACAATCCGAATCAATTCGCCACCGTTAATCTCAGGCATTTGATAATCAACAATTAAAAAAATAATATCAATTTGTTCAATTAAAAGTGTTTCGATTCCTTCAATCGCTTCTTTAGGGTTGGTAAAGAATTCTAAAAGAGCACACTCCATATCAAATCTTTTGCGGATTTGAAAGTTGAGCATTTGAAGAATCATTGGATCGTCATCAATACAAATTATCGCATATTTTATCTTACTATTCTCCATGTGTTTTCTTGAAATTGACTATAAAAGTAGTAAGTTTCCTTGAATTATCGTATGAAATATTTCCGTTATGATTTTCCATTATTCTTTTGGCAATTGAAAGGCCTAATCCAGTTCCTGATTTATTCAATTTCGTGGATTGAAATTTTTCAAATATACGCTGCTCGTTTTCTTTTTTTATTTTCTCACCACTATTAGAAATTTCAATAATGATGGCCGCTGAACTCTCAAAACTTTTAATAACTAGAATTTTCTCTTTGAGAGAATGAAATGCTTCAATTGCATTCTTAATCAGATTTGACCAAAGCTGAAATAGTTCTTGTTTATATCCCTGAACAACCAAATTTGAGTCAATTTCAACAGTAAGCGCAACATTTTTCTTAACTTCATGATGGAAAACCTTTAAAACAGTATCTATACTCTCTTTTAAATTGATTTCTATTTTTGATTTCGTCGAATCACTTCGTATAAAATTTTTCAAATTAGAGACAATCCCAGTAGCTTTATCTATTGAAACTTTAGAAGAGTGCAATAAATTTTTTATTTCTAAGTAAGCATGTAATAACTTTAGAGAATCATAAATTGATGAGTAGTTTAAAAATGTAAGAATGACATCGTATTCGTTTGATCTAATTTGAGTTTGATTAAAAAGATAGGTTAGTTTTGAGATCTCATAATCTTCTTTTTTGAGTGTATCAACAATGATTTGCGAAAGTTTTTCGCTTTCCTCTTTTTTTATTCTTGTTGGATATAAATCTAGTTCTCGAGACAATGAAAACTGATAAATTTCTGATATCTCATGAGGTTTAAGTGTTGAGTTGATTTGCTGAATATTTTCGAAGATGTATTGAATACCATCTATACCTACATTTATTGATGCCAATGGTGTATTTAAATCATGAGCAATTCCGGCAGATAATTCTCCAATTGTCGCTAATTTCTCATTTAAAACAAACGATTTATGGAATTCAATATTCTTCGCGGTTTCTTCAATTATTCTATTCTCTAAATTTGAATTAGTACTAATTAATTCATTTTTTACTACCTCTAATTCTTTATTTTTAGTCTTGACCTTTTCAACAAGCTTTCTCAAGTCACTAAGAGATTTGTCTACAGATTGCTTAAGAAATAGGTACTCTGCTATATATTCATGTGGTAAAAAATCTTTAATTTCAAGTCTATAGTTCATCAAACCATAATGTTGATTTATTACAGGTTGAACTATGAGTATGAATAGCTCATATTTCTGAATAACAATGCATTTAAATCTTCTTGAATTATCTAAGGAATTAAAAAATAAGAGTTGTTTATTGTTCCTAACTTTTTTCAGTAACTCTTTAAAATCAATTATTTCAGATTTATTATCGAATGTGAAATGAGAGGAGAAAAAATCACGGTTAATTGACGGAATTATTTTTTTCCAAACTTCGCCGTAATCATATATTTTCAAATGATCATCTAACACAAGTAACAATGGTGTGCAAGTTTGAATACCTTGCAGGTAAGCACTTATTTCTTGTTTATTGACATTTTCTGACATTAATATAAAATAAATCAGGTTTAGATAATCACGCTATATTGAACTTACCATTCAATTAACATTACGTCGCATTGTGCACCTTGATTTTTGAATTCGATTTGTTTTACTTGTACTTCCATATTAAAACGCTTACCGAGTCCAATTATTAAACCTTTCAGCATAGGTATAAATCCTTCACGATCGGACCTGTATTCCAATTCAATGGAGTTTGATTTCTCATTTCTTGTTCGAAAATCAGGGGCTTTTAAATCAGGCATCAAATTGTTTATTCTTTCATGAAGGAGGTTCAAGTTATTGAGAAATTCTATAAATGTGCTACCCGATAAGTTCATCATTTCGCCGTAACCTTCATCTGCTGTGTACAGAATCCAGTGTTCACCAAACAACTCTAGTATTTTTGTTGTATCAACTCCACTTACTTTGGAGGCACTCCCG
>JALQTG010000256.1 GCA_023264075.1 Crocinitomicaceae bacterium | reverse complement strand
AGCTCATGCAGAGTATCGCTTCATGTTTAGAATTGGTGACTTCAAAAACGTTACCTGCAAATTGATTCATTTGTTCAAAGCTGATGTCAATTATGCACCGATTGGTTTGCGCCAGGTTTTTGAGTACAATTTGACGTTCGATAGGATCACTAATAGATTCCGAGCAGATGACGATAATATTTTCACCTATGGACAACATCACGTTGGTGTGATAAATGGAATTGCCGCGCACATCTTCTGCGATAAATGAAATCGGCGTAAAACCCAGGTCCGTAGAGATCTTTTCAAACAATCGTACATGGGTACGTTCCGAAATACACGCATAGGCTTTTTTGTATTGGAAATCGAAGATTATAGAGCCAGTCCCTTCTACGAATTGGTCAGCGTCTAAAAATGAGCGATAGTCCAGTACTTTTTGAATACCTGAACGATCTTTTATGAAGTTGATGGTTTCTTCTCGAACTTCAGTACGTCTATTCTTTGCCCACATGGGATAAATAACGAGTGTTTTATCCGGCATTACACTGAACCAATTATTGAGAAAAACGGCATCGGAGTTCACGATTTCCTCGTCGTCCTGCAACGTGAAAGTGTGTATATCGAAGGCTTGAAGCAGTTCTCTGAAAAGGTAGTGTTCTTTTGCACCCATCTGTTCAAGGTGCTTACTATTAGGTAGCGTCTGTTGAAAATGGTTGTTTTTCGCCGTCTCTGCATTGCAACCAAAATGAAGGGGGGAAAGAATATAAATAGAGGTTGGATTTTGCATAACGGTTTTGTTTGTGCGAATATCGTTAATTTTACAGTATGTTGTTCAGCATTTCTAAAGTTACTCATTTTATGCTCAACGTAAATTGGATATTCATGCTTCTTGCAATTGCGCTTCTATCCGGTTGCAGGGAAGAAGAAGCTGCATTGGATCAACGGGCCGCACCTCAACTTCTAGAGGAAGTGGTTGAGGATGCTTCAACCATGAATCTCCCCGAAAGCATAGACACAATTAGTCCTAGGATAATTGCCGCAGGATTAGTTAACGTGCAATCCATCAACCCTAATATTCGCGTGGAGTTGAAATATGCTACAACGGATAATTTTATGAATACAAATGTCTACGGAGGTTTTAGGGATGCGTACTTGCAACCTGAAGTTGCCCAACGTTTGGGGAAAGTGCAGGACTATCTTACCGAAAATCATCCTGGATATTCGCTGCTCATTTATGATGCTGTTCGTCCAAATTCGGTTCAACAATTCATGTGGGAGTTGCTGGATTCAATACCGGTAGATCAGCGGACAAAATTTGTAAGTAATCCGAAAAATGGAAGTTTACATAGTTATGGTTGCGCGGTTGACGTAACCCTATGGAAAGAGGGGGTTGGGCCTGTTGATATGGGCGCAGGTTATGATGATATGCGCAAAATAGCTTATCCAGAATTCGAAAGTCATTTTCTATCAACAGGTGAATTAACCTCCGTACAATATGCGCATCGACAATTGCTCAGAAAAGCTATGCGCCAAGGTGGATTTTGGGTTCTCCAAACGGAATGGTGGCACTTTAATGCGCATTCAAGGGATACCGCGAAAGAATTGTATGAAGTTGTTGAGTAGTCTTTGAGTGGGAAAGTGGGAAAGTCGAAAGTGGTAAAGTGAAATCTACTTCGTTTTCACTCCGTAGATTGAGAAAAGTCATAAAATCATTGGATGATACGCGAAACATCAAGCCTGAAGCGGACGCAGTCCCAGTCCCAGTCCCTGACGCCCTTATCCATTAATTCGCATTAATATCCTTCGGAAACTTGGCAAGAATGTCGTATTTCTTCCCTTGACGGCGCATGTAATGCGTCCATAAATCATCGACGGTCACATCCATAATTTCGCCGTTATTCAAAACAGATCCCACAATCCAGGCGTGTTCTTTGATTTCAGTCTCCAATTGACCTTTGGACCAGCCAGAGTAGCCCAAAAAGAAACGCACTTGATTTGGCTGGACCTTATTGTCATCGATGAGTTGAAGAAGCGTATCGTAATCTCCCCCTAAATAAATTCCATCTTCCACGAGCTGACTCTCCGGTATGAGTTCTCCTAGGGTATGGATGAAATAGATATTCTCTGTATGCACAGGGCCACCAATACTTACTTTTGTGTTAAACTTTGGGAAGTTTTTAGCCACCTCCTGTAAGTCTAAGTCGATGTAGTTCGTTAGCACAAAGCCAAAACTACCTTCTTCATTATGTTCACAAAGAAAAACTACCGAGCGTCCGAAGTATTCGTCATCAGAAAAAGGGTCGGCGATTAACACACGACCCTTTTTAGCTTTTCTTTTATTTTCGAAGCGTAAATCCACTTTTTGAGTTCAGAATTTAGAACTGAGATTTGATTACCCTAAGAATGGGTAACGATAGTCAGTTGGTGGAACGAATGTTTCTTTAATGGTGCGTGCAGAAACCCATCGCAATAAGTTCATTGCTGCACCCGCTTTGTCATTTGTTCCAGAAGCTCTAGCTCCTCCAAACGGTTGTTGGCCCACCACAGCACCTGTTGGTTTATCATTGATGTAGAAATTACCAGCACTGTTCTCCAATAATTTCACAGCTGTATTAATTGCATATCGATCTTTCGCCATGACACAACCTGTAAGAGCGTATTCTGAAGTTGAATCAAGTAACTCTAGTGTTTCTTCATATTTGTTCTCGTCATACGTGTAAACTGTAAGTACAGGTCCAAAGATTTCTTCACACATGGTTCTGAATTTCGGGTTGGACGTGAACACAACAGTAGGCTCGATAAAGTAACCCACCGATTTGTCGTAATGTCCACCAACAACGATTTCTGCATCGTCTTGTTCCTTAATGAAGTCAATGTATCCAGCTATTTTATCAAACGCTTTTTCATCAATAACTGCATTGACAAAGTTCGATGGATCTACCGTTGAGCCCATTTTGAATGAGCTCACTTGCTTTACCAATTCTTCTTTCACTTCTTTTGCACAACACGCAGGAATGTAAGCTCTAGATGCCGCAGAACACTTTTGTCCTTGGAATTCAAAAGCTCCTCTCGCCATGGCTGTTGCTACTTCTTTTGGATCCGCAGATTGATGCATCATAACGAAGTCTTTTCCACCTGTTTCACCAACGATACGCGGATAAGTTTTGTACTTATCGATGTTCATTCCAATTTCCTTCCATAAGTGTCTGAAAACACCTGTAGAACCCGTGAAATGCAATCCTGCAAAGTCGGGGTGGTTAAATACTACATCTCCTGCCGTTGGTCCATCCACTGTAATCATATTGATGACACCATCTGGAAGTCCGGCTGCTTGGAAAAGCTCCATAATAACTTGCGCTGAATATACTTGCGTATCTGCAGGTTTCCAAACCACAACATTCCCCATCATAGCTGGAGCCGCACAGAGGTTTGCTGCGATTGACGTGAAATTAAATGGAGTAATGGCAAAAATAAATCCTTCCAATGGTCGGTATTGAAGTCTGTTCCATAATCCTGGTAATGATTCGGGTTGTTCCTTGTAAATTTGTGTCATGTACTGCACATTGAAACGGAAAAAGTCAATCATTTCACAAGCAGCATCTATTTCTGCTTGAAATACATTTTTCGACTGAGCAAGCATAGAGGCTGCATTCATTTTGTCACGGAACGGTCCCGCTAACAAATCAGCTGCCTTCAAGAAAATACTTGCTCTGTCTTCCCAAGGCAAATTCGCCCAATCTTTTTTTGCCGCTAGAGCTGCATCAATGGCTTGCTTCACGTGGTCTTGTGTTCCGTATGAAAAGTGACCCAACACTTTTTTGTGATCGTGCGGTGGATTCAGTGTTTTTTTGTTGTCTGTTCTCACTTGTTGATTCCCAATATACATCGGAACATCAATCGGCGCTTGATTGTATAGTTCATTGTATTTTGCTAGAAGAGATTCTCTCTCCGGAGATCCAGGAGCGTATGATTTAACAGGTTCGTTTATTGCTTTTGGAACAGCAAAGAATGCGTTTGACATAATTGTAAATTTTGAATTTTTACAAATTTAGTCATTGTGTAGCGTAAATCAAATTAAAGTAGAAAGTTAATAATCCTGTGAGATTGGAATTCAATTTTACGAAATATCATTACCAATTCTTCAATACTTTCCACACTGCTTCTGTAGGAAGTCCTACTACATTGTAATAGGAACCATGGATTTTTTTAACCCCGATTTGACCTATCCATTCTTGAATTCCATAAGCGCCTGCTTTGTCTAGCGGAGAAAAGGTATTTACGTAGTAATTGATTTCTGCTTCAGAAAGTGGCTTAAAATAGACTGCTGTTGAAATAGTAATCTCTTTTTCTTTCTCCAAGGATTTAATGTAGACACCACTGATTACGTCGTGTTTTTTACCCGACAGTTGGCGTAACATGCTTTTGGCTTCTTCCAATGAGGTTGGTTTTCCTAGGATGTTCTCTTCCAAAACGACAATCGTGTCAGCCGTAATAAGCAGTTCATGTTGGTTTAACTCGGGTAGGAGGGCAGCTGCTTTTTTCTTGGCTAAATAGACTGGAACATCCTTAGGCGCCATAGTGGTAGGAAACGATTCATCGGTAGCTTTCGATTTCACAGTAAATGAAAACCCGAGCGACTCTAAAAGTTCCTTTCTTCGGGGCGAACCTGAACCTAGAATAATAGTTTGATCGAACATACTAGCGATTAAATGTGGTTTCGAAAGGAAGTCGCTGTTGAATCGACCTGCCAAGTGTTAATTCGTCGGCATAATGTAATTCGGTGCCAACTGCAACTCCGCGCGACAACGTAGTAATCGAAAGCCCTAAGTGCTGCAGTTTTTTATACAAATAAAAATTGGTCGTATCGCCTTCCATGGTGGCTCCAAGTGCGAATATAATCTCTGCAGGTGGTTTTTTCGTAACTTTCTCAACTAAGCTGTGAATGTTTAGGTCCTCTGGCCCGAGTCCGTCCATAGGGGAGATGACACCTCCCAAAACATGGTAAATTCCTTTGTATGAGCGCGTAGATTCAATAGCCATAACGTCCCGCGCGTCTTCCACTACACAGATAATGGAATGATCACGTACTGGGTTACTGCAAATTGCACAGATATCGAGGTCAGCAATATTGCCGCAAGAGGCGCAGAGCTTCACTTTTTCTTTCATCGCCACGAATGCCTGGGCAAATCGTTCAATTTCTTCGGGACTTCGCTTCAGTAAGTCTAATGCTAAACGCAGTGCACTTCGTCTTCCCACACTGGGGAGAGAAGCCAATTGTTCAACCGCTTCGGCTAAGTATTTTGAAGGCAAGTCCATAGCACAAATGTACACATACCTGCGGCGTCTTAGTTGTCGCACACCTTCTTTTTTTCAACGAAATGACGTGAAAAGACGAAGGCGTTTATGAAATAACCTTACTTTTGTGCCATGTTTATGATGAATACACTGTGTGAGATTTCACCAGATAAATTGCCATTTACTTGGATGGGACTTTGCTTGCAAGAACCAATGGCACTAGTTACCAATTGGTTGATTGCGTTAACTTCGATTTTTTTATTTTTTCAAATTAAGAAACCATATTCGCAGTTTAGAAAGCATTGGCGAAAATTCTATTTGTATTTCGCTATTTCAACTTTTTTTGGCGGAATGGGACACCTGTTCTTTAACTATTTTGATGTGTATGGTAAGTTTCCGTGTTGGATATTTGGCGTAATAGCTTCTTTTCATGCTGGTAAAGCAATGATTAGTGTGAATATGCTTACTCTCGATCTTCAGGGGAAGCTGAAGAAAATGTTGGTTGCTAAGGGTGTAGTGTTGGCTATTTTGGCAATGGTTATGGGAAGCTTCATTTTTATCATGGTAGATGCTATCTTGTCATACCTGATTTTTTGTCTCGGTTTTGGGGCTTATTATTGGAAGAAGGGATATGATTCGTTTAAGTATACTGTTTATGCGATTATTATTTTATTTCCATCTATTTTTATTTTCTTATTAAAACTCAATCCACATTTGTGGTTCAACAAAGATGATCTAAGTCACGTCTTAATGGTCATTACGATTATCTTTTTCTATATCGGTGTCCGTAAATTTACTAAATTTGAATCTCAAGAATTAACACCTCTTAATTAGAGATTTTCCATGGCCAAAACGAACACCAATAGCGTTAATATCAAAAATAAACGTGCACGTTTTGAGTATCACATTCTCGATACGTTTGTGGCAGGTATTCAATTAGGTGGAACAGAGATTAAAAGCATCCGAAACGGTAAAGCAAGTATACTTGAGGCATTTTGTGTTGTCGAAAATGGAGAGATTTATATTCGCAATATGCACATCGCTGAATATGAGAACGCCTCGTTTTATCAGCATAAACCGAAAGCAGATCGTAAATTGCTTTTAAACCGTAAAGAAATCGATAAGATTGATCGACAACTGAAAACCAAAGGCTTTACCATTGTACCGTTGCGCTTATTCGTAAATGAAAAGGGATTAGCAAAATTAGAGATTGCCACTGCCCAAGGAAAGAAATTATACGACAAGCGACAAGACCTCAAAGAGAAAGACGATAAACGTGCAATGGATCGGGTGAAGAAGGAATTTTAGTATTTCAAGGAAAGCTTTTCAACTTGCATCGACCAGAGGAGCTTTAATGAAGTAGGCAGACTTTCGAATTTCTACTAATCAGACTGAAGAACTTTCATTAAATTTGTTCCATAAATTGATACAATATGACGTTAACGGATATTCAACACGACATTCAGCAAGGTATACCATCCTCAATTCCACCTAAAAAGCCATTTGATTCCTCTGTGAATCACGCACCAAAGCGTAAGAAAATATTAAGTGAAGAGGAGCGTAAACTAGCATTGAGAAATGCGTTACGCTATTTTCCAAAAGAACAACACGAAGAGTTAGTTCAAGATTTTGCGGAAGAATTGGATACGTATGGCCGAATTTATATGTATCGTTATCGTCCAGATTATCCACTATATGCTAGGGATATTAAGGAATATCCTGGGAAGTGCGATCAGGCTAAAGCGATTATGATGATGATTCAGAATAATCTAGATTATGCCGTCGCTCAGCACCCACATGAATTAATTACTTATGGAGGAAATGGTGCCGTTTTTCAGAATTGGATTCAGTATCGTTTAACCATGAAGTACCTGTCGGAAATGACAGATGAGCAAACATTAGTGATGTACTCAGGTCATCCCATGGGACTTTTTCCATCGCATAAAGACGCACCACGTGTGGTAGTAACAAATGGAATGATGATTCCGAATTACTCGAAGCCTGATGATTGGGAGAAATTTAATGCGCTTGGGGTGACTCAGTACGGACAAATGACGGCAGGTTCTTACATGTACATCGGTCCTCAAGGAATTGTGCACGGAACAACCATCACTGTGTTGAATGCGGGACGTATGATTTCCAAAAATGGAGAAGGATTAGCGGGGAAAATATTTGTTACAGCTGGCCTCGGAGGAATGTCTGGAGCTCAACCAAAGGCAGCTTCAATTGCGGGGTGTATTTCCATCACAGCAGAAGTAAATCCCAAAGCAACGCATACGCGACATTCACAAAGTTGGGTGGACGAGATGATTGAAGATATAGATCAGCTTTGCGTGCGTGTTCGAGAAGCAAAAACAAATCAAGAAGTCGTTTCAATCGCCTATCAGGGCAATATCGTAGATGTTTGGGAGAAATTTGACGAAGAGGGAATTTATATCGACTTAGGTTCTGACCAAACATCGCTTCATAATCCATGGGCAGGGGGTTATTACCCTGTTGGATTAACCTTTGAAGAAGCGAACGAGATGATGGCCAATGATCCCGAACGGTTCAAAACATACGTTCAAGAAAGTCTGGTACGCCATGCAAATGCAGTAAATAAACATACCGCCAAAGGAACGTATTTCTTTGATTATGGTAATGCCTTTTTATTAGAAGCCTCACGAGCAGGGGCCGATGTAATGGCTGAAAATGGAATCGACTTTAAATACCCTTCATATGTTCAAGATATTATGGGGCCGATGTGCTTTGATTACGGATTTGGACCATTCCGTTGGGTCTGTGCTTCAAATGACCCTAAAGATTTGGTAAAAACTGATGAAATCGCGTGTAAGGTACTCGAAGAGTTGATGAAAGAAAGTCCAGCAGAAATTCAACAACAAATGGCGGACAACATCCAATGGATTCGGGGTGCGCAAGAAAATAAACTGGTAGTTGGATCTCAAGCTCGAATCTTGTATGCAGATGCATTGGGGAGAATGAAAATTGCCGAAGCTTTCAATAACGCAATCGCGGCTGGAGAAATTGGTCTGGTAGTACTAGGTCGAGACCATCACGACGTTTCTGGAACGGATTCACCATTTAGAGAAACCTCGAACATATATGATGGTTCGAAATTTACGGCTGATATGGCCATTCATAATGTAATCGGGGATAGTTTTCGCGGCGCTACTTGGGTGTCTATTCACAATGGTGGTGGAGTTGGTTGGGGTGAAGTCATTAACGGAGGATTCGGAATGTTGCTAGACGGCTCTAAGGACGCTGATAGAAGATTGAAAATGATGCTGCATTGGGATGTGAATAATGGTATTGCACGTCGCAATTGGGCGAGAAATGAGGGTGCCATTTTCGCTATTCAACGCGCAATGGAGATGGAACCATTGTTGAAAGTGACAGTTCCTTCCATTGTTGACGATAAATTACTGGATTAAATCTCATTGGATTAATACGTAACTAAGAGCCAAAATTTTGGAGTACTGGATAATATTCCCGTGTTCATTAATTTAAGGGAATCTCACTTGTCTAGTTCTCCATTCTAAAATCCTTATTAAATTAGTGGGATGCAGAGCGTGCTGACTTATCTCATTCCTTTCACCATTGGAATTATTATGTTTGGAATAGGCCTTAATTTAAGTCCAACTGATTTCAAGCGTGTTTTTGTGCGTCCAAAAGGAATTCTTTTCGGTTTATTTGGTCAGTTAGTCCTTATGCCAGCATTTGGGTTTTTAGTAGCCTTTTTGGCGCCAATTGACCCTGTATTTAAACTGGGGATTATTTTGATAACAGCTTGTCCAGGAGGGACTTCTTCCAATTTGATTACGTATTTACTTCAGGGTAGAGTGGCCCTTTCTGTTTCTATTACAGCCTTCAATTCTTTTTTAATCATTTTCACTATACCAATCATTTTGGAGCTGGGCACCTATCTCTTTCTCGGGAAAAACCAAGATGTAAGTTTATCCGTGTATCAGACCTTTTATGAAATCGCGATTACGGTAATTATTCCTGTTTTATCGGGTATGTTTTTCCATCACTATTTTCGTAGGACAACGCTTTCGATTATGCCTTATTTAAGGTATATCTTACCCTTTTTATTGTTGATTATGTTTTCATTTGTTCTTTTTTCAGAGAATCAGAATGAAAGCACCCAGAGCATCAATTACAATATGGAATTATTGATTCCAGCTTTGCTTATTAATGTTGGGGTTATGTTGATGGGTTATTACTTCTCGGGTTGGGTAGGAATTAAACATACTGGGAAATTTACGATTGCCATAGAAATGGGACTGCAAAATACTGCGTTGGCCATCTTTATAGCAACGAATTTGTTGCATTTAGAAGGGCTTTCTACAATCGCTGTGTTGTATGGTAGCTTTTCCTTCTTTACTACGTTCATTTTTGCTTATATCATGAAGCGATTTGGTCGAAAAGATGAGCTAGAATAGCGACGCGTTATTCGGAGTTCATGAATAGTGGAGCAGCACAACATGATTTGGACTATTCGCTCATCTAGAATGACAATGGTTAAAAGGATTGCGCTTTAAATGAATAAATTCAGCATTCCATTTATTACATTTGTGGAGTATGAGTAGACGTCTTTATGTTCATATCATTTTTAGTATTACTATGGCTCTGGTATTTACCAGTTGTCGTATTACGAAATATGTACCAGAGGGAGAGCAATTACTCCGTGAAAACGAGCTAGTATTCGTTGGGGGAGAAGGAGACTTGTATGAGGATGAAGTGGCCTCAGTCATTCGACAGCAACCTAATTTCAAGACATTAGGAATGAAACTCAAATTGCGCGCATTTAATCTCGTTAACCCTGATCGTGTAGCGAAAAAGCGGCGTATTAAAAACGCGAAGATTCGAGAACGGAATAATAGTAGATTAGCTCGTGAAGAGCGGATCAATGAGCGAAGAATTGAGAAGGCCTTAAATCATGGTGAACGCGGGTATGTTCAGAAAAGAGTAAAATTAAAGGACACACTAAATCCGCGAAGATTTTTCCGCGAATGGTTGAAATATACGGTTGGCGAACCGCCTAAACTATTTGATTCTGTTTCATTGAATGTGTCTGTGGACCAACTGACATTGTTTTTAAATCGTAAGGGATATTTTGACGCAGAAGTTCAAACTGAGTTGATCTCCAAACGGAAAAAGCAAGTAAGCGTGACTTATCGCATCGAGTTGTTTGATCCGTCTTCTGTGGATTCTATGTATTTGGTCACTTCGAATCGAACGGTAGGGTTGAAGTATGAAAAATTCCAACAGCGGCATAACGAAGAGTGGCAAACACCATTTCGGTTTGATTCGGACGAATTGGCTCGTTTTCGGAAGGAACTCGCTTCTTTTATGCGGAATGAAGGTATCTATGGATTTAGAGAGTCATACGTTGCGTTTGAGGTGGACACGCTGAATAAAGAGAAGTCAATGGAAGTCGCGATTCAAATTGCGAGCAGGTATGTGGAGAATGAAGGAGAAATGGTTCGTAAACCATTTGCTGTGACCCGCGTAAATAAGGTCTTTTTTCACATAGCGGATACTATTTATTACTCTGGTAATTTCGCAAAAAGCTATGGCAAAGGATTGAATAATGGTTATCTTCCTACCTACGATACGCTCAGGTATTATTGGTTCAAAGGAGATGAGGAAGGGAGAAGAGAGGCTTACTTTTTATACAATGGGAAATTGGGGATTTCTCCAGTTTTGTTGGAGTACCAAAATATGTTGGAAGAAGGTAATTATTACAAGGGAGAATTGGTAGATGAGAGCTTTAACCATTTGGTCCAATTAGACTTATTTAAGTCTGTGAAGCCTGAATTAGTAGAGAATGAGGACAATACTGTCGATGTACATTATTATTTGGTTCCTGCAAAGAAGCAAGTCTTTAGTTTTGAGCCACGAGCAACGAATTCGAATGTATTTCTCGGAGTGTCGACATCGCTCAATTATCAGAATAAAAATCTTTTTGGTGGAGGTCAGAAGTTGAAGCTTTCTTTTCTTGGTGGGTTTGAGTCCCAGCCCCCAGTATTC
>JALQTG010000219.1 GCA_023264075.1 Crocinitomicaceae bacterium | reverse complement strand
ATGGATATGACAGCTTTCACGCTCTGTAAAGAAAATAGCTTACCCATTATCGTATTCAACATGGACGAAAAAGGTAATCTCAAACGATTATTAAATGGAGAAGAAGTCGGAACAATCGTTTCCTAGTTTGTAGTGAGACGTATAACAATCTCCTGATTTTTGCGTTTAATCAACCGTATGCGCAGTGTTTTAATCTTCTTACTTATTTTAGTGGTATTTCCGGCCCTATCTCAGCGGTCAGAATTAACCAAGAACTATCGTAACTTCGACAGAAGATTAATCCATTTTGGATTTATGCTTGGCGGCAACACATCCGATTTTTCAACTCGCTACAAGCCGAATCTATTGGAGGATTATAATTACTCTTCTATACGGAACCAAAGTCAACCAGGATTCCAATTGGGCATCATTAGTTCCTTAAAATTGGGAACTCCACTTATTCGAATGCGCTTCATACCTACTCTTTCCTTCCAAGAACGTATTCTTTATTATGATGGTTTCGATCAAGATGGTTTACCTGAGGAAATCGATGAACGTGTCGGCTCTACGAATTTAGATTTTCCTTTACTTTTCAAGTTCCGTACGCTGCGCTACAATAATTTTGCAGCCTATATCATAACGGGAGCACAGTACACCATTGATCTTCAAACCAAGGAGGATAACTCACAAAGTTTCTCGGATCCGTTTCTAAAAATTAGACGCCATGATTTTCAAGGACAAATTGGAGCTGGAGTAGATTTCTTCCTCGAATATTTTAAATTCGGAATAGAACTAAAATACTCCCACGGACTGCGTAACACCTTGATTCAGGACAACACACGATTATCCAGCCCAATTGATCATTTATACAATCGCGTTTGGTGGATTAGCCTTACTTTTGAAGGATAATGGAAGCAATTCAAATTCAAGTATTACCAGATGAACTCGCTAATGATCGTTTGATTCATGTCCGCGCTTTGGAGAAAGCAGGAGTGGAAATCGAGCATTTTCCTTTTTTTAAGGTTAAAAAACGGTCAATTGACGCGCGCAAGCGACCAGTCCGCTATAATCTTTCTGTAGAACTACTTAAAAATATTCCAACTTCAGATGAGCAGCTATTTGAACCAAAACCGTTTAATGGAAAGACCGTGCACATTATTGGTGCTGGACCAGGTGGATTATTTGCGGCATTAAAAGCCCTTGAACTTGGTATTCGACCAATCATCTTTGAACGTGGAAAAGATGTGCGTTCACGTCGCCGCGACCTGGCCGTATTAAATAAAGAAGGTATCGTTCATCCAGAATCTAACTATTGCTTTGGAGAAGGTGGAGCCGGTACCTACTCGGATGGCAAACTGTATACCCGCTCAAAAAAGAGAGGTGACGTTTTAAAGTCGCTACAATGGCTCGTTCATTTCGGCGCATCGCCCGATATACTTGTAGATTCTCATCCACACATTGGCACCAATAAACTACCTGATATTATTACTGCTATCCGTAATGAAATTATCAAACTCGGAGGTGAAGTCCATTTCGAGCATAAACTCACAGATATTCAACATGAACAGGGAGCAATCACCTCCATTACCATCAATGATTCGACACTATTTCCCTGCGAACAATTAATTCTTGCTACAGGTCATTCTGCACGTGACATATTCGACATTCTGCACCGGCGAAAAATAAAAATTGTTGCTAAAGGCTTTGCACTCGGTGTGCGCATAGAACATAATCAAGAGCTTATTGATCATATTCAATATCACGGTGAAAAGAGCAATGATTTATTGCCGCCAGCGTCGTATAGCCTTGTAACTCAAGTAAACGGACGTGGTGTTTATTCCTTTTGCATGTGCCCTGGAGGAATCGTTGCACCTTGCGCCACCAATCAAGAAGAGGTAGTTACCAACGGTTGGTCGCCTTCCAAGCGGAACAACCCTTATTCTAATTCTGGAATTGTTGTGAGCCTCTTACCGGAAGATCTTCCAGGTTTCAGCGAAGATAACCCATTCAATTGCCTCGAATTTCAGAAAAGTGTAGAACATGCGTGTTGGGTCGCAGCTGGAAAAACACAAGCCGTGCCTGCACAACGCGTGATTGATTTCGTTGATGGAAAGGTTTCTAAAGACCTCCCCAAGTCATCCTACCAACCAGGAGTCGTTTCGGTGGATTTAAACACTGTACTTCCACCAATTATCGCTGACAATCTGAAAAAAGCATTTGTCGATTTTGGAAAAAAGATGAAAGGATGTTTGACCAATGACGCTATCCTTCACGCTCCAGAGTCACGTACTTCCTCTCCTATTTCTATACCTCGGAATAAAGAAACCTTTGAACACGTCGAAATAAAAGGACTCTATCCATGTGCTGAAGGAGCCGGTTATGCAGGCGGTATTATTTCAGCTGCTGTAGACGGTATGAACTGCATGGAGGCTATATCGGTTAAATTCAATCTATCGGAGTGAACATGGACGAGTTTTTAACATCAACTCCCTTTCTCGACTTTGATACGCCTGAATTCCAAGCATACATTCGGCCCTTCCTAGAGATAAAGGACGAAACCGAACGCGCAATTACACTTTACAATCACGTTCGGGATACATTTTTGTACGATCCTTTTCATCTAGACTTAAGGCCCGAAGCATTAAAAGCTTCGTCTATAATCCTTAAGAAACGTGCATGGTGCGTCGAAAAAGCCATTGTGCTGGCGGCATCATTTCGAGCTGCAGGTATACCTTCCAAACTCGGATATGGAACCGTTATTAATCACATTGGTGTTGAGAAACTAACGGCAATTTTGCAACGAAAAGAAATCGTATTCCACGGTTACGTCGAAGCGTTCGTCAATAATCATTGGGTAAAATGCACTCCCGCTTTTGACCCTTACGTGTGCAGAATTTCAGGGGTTCCACTCCTTACCTGGGATGGAAAAACAGATGCTCTATTTCAAGCATATAAGGGAGATGAACAATTCATGGAATACGTTCACTTTTACGGTGAATTCGCTGATGTCCCGGTTGAACTCATGAATGCCGAAATGAAAAAATACTATCCTCACCTCTTCGAGAAAACGCACAATTCGCGCGGCTTCTCCTTCTTTCATTTGTAGTTATTAACAATTCATCTTTCAGTTATCAATATTTTTTGTAACCTCCCTCGTTTTCTGGCGTAATGAGACTAAAATTATTGTGGTTATGAAATTGTTTTCCGTTGTTTTTATCGTTGTTTATAGTTCTTCCATCAGTTGGGCTACTGGCAAATATACGGTAGACCAGTATATCG
>JALQTG010000198.1 GCA_023264075.1 Crocinitomicaceae bacterium | reverse complement strand
ATTAAGCCAATGCTCACCGCCCAGTGACATGGCAGGTTGATCCCAAATCACGATATGTACTTCTTGTTCATTGAGCGCTGTTGGGCAAGCTTGTTGAAGATTACGTAAGAACTTATCTCTCGCTTGATGAGCTCGGGCTTGTGTATCTGTTAGCTTGCCGAGTTTGATGAGGGTGTCCGCAATCCCTTTTAATGAAGCCGGTTCGCTGACAAAGGTTGGAATCTTATTTTGAGTAATTCAATAAAAGACTGTTCATGAATAACTACATCTCTTTTCTATTTGTTTCCATTTGCTTTGTTCTTTTCAATTCTTGTGGGATTACGCAGAAAACTAATTCCTCGAAAAAAAATGACGTTTATGAATTACCTGATGACCTTTCGGCAATTACGAGCGAAAATCTTGCACCAGTCACTGAATCATTAGTTAGTGCTAAAATTATTGGTGTTACAGAATGTGTTCACGGAATGCTTGAGCCTTTTCAATTTAGAAACGCACTTATCAAAGAGCTTGTCGAATCAAAAAGAATTAGCACAATTGCAATAGAGTCTGGATTACCAGAATCAAGAATTGTTTACGATTACATTCAAGGAAAAGACATCGATAAAGACAGTGTGTTTTATGATGGTTTTACATACAATTTTGGAACGCTTGAACCCAATCAGGAACTGATCATCTGGTTGCGTAATTATAATATGGGAAAGGCGCCATCGGAACAAATTCACTTTTATGGTTTCGACATACCTGGAAGCCCTAACAATCCTACAATGGAAAATGCGATGGCTGGATTTAATTATGTCATTGACTACCTTCATGAAGTTGACCTAAACCAGTCGACATCATTCCGTTCTGCAATGGAGGAATATGAAACTTATTTGAGAATAAAAGACAATTCGCAAGATACACTCCCCCATTTCTGGGATCTTGATTCGACTGGATGGAATGAATTGGAATCTATTCTCACTGAAATTGAAAACACCTTTCAGCAAAATTCAGAACATTATATACAGAATAGTTCATCGCTTGATTATGACTGGGCATACCAATCGATAAGAAACGCCCGCGAAAACGTAATTTTCCTAAGAAATCTGGGGAAATCTAAAATTGATTACGATTCTCGGGATTTCGGTCAATTCAAAAACATCCAATGGATCATTGAACAAGAAGAAAATAAGAATATACTACTCTTCGCTCATAGCACGCATTTAATGAAAGAAGTTCACGGAGATACATCAACATTTCTACCTTATCCCAGATGTGGCGAATATTTAAGTGAAGAATATGGTGAAGACTACAAGGTTATTGGCAATTTCTTTAGAAAACTAGAATGGTTTGATGGTGACCCTCTTGAACTTGATGAAGGATATCTAGGGTATGAATTATCAAAAATTGGAACAAATAACTACTTGGTTGACCTAAATTCTCTAAATGAGAATTGGAAAAAGGAATGGTGCATTCGGAAAACAACTAGTGGAAACAAACTATTTACAGACCTTGAAAAAGGAGTCGATATCATTTATTTCAATGACACACAGACAACTTTATTCCCTCCAGAAAATAAGTAATACATAACATCGCCTCATGCTTCATGCCTTTTATTCCTAATATTCGAGAGTCGGCACGAAAGCATAGCCGAGAACCGTTATACCAGATGAAGAGGATCTTTAGGCTTCCTCGCTAACATAACTCCAATTTCCCTATCTTTGCATAAAATTGCATCAGTTGGCAAAAATTCGTGATATAGAATTGGGAGATTTCCCGTTGTTGTTGGCCCCTATGGAGGATGTTAGCGACCCGCCATTTCGAGCCTTGTGCAAGGAGAATGGGGTTGATTTGATGTATACGGAGTTTATTTCTTCGGAGGGCTTGATTCGCGATGCAGCGAAAAGTATGATGAAGCTCGATATTTACGAATATGAACGCCCCATTGGGATCCAGATTTTTGGAAGTGATATCGACAGCATGATACAAGCTACCAAAATTACAGAGCAAACGAATCCGGATATTATTGATATTAATTATGGCTGTCCAGTAAAAAAAGTGGCATGTAAAGGATCTGGGGCTGGAATTTTGCAAGACATTCCAAAGATGGTCAAGATGACCGCTGAGATTGTGAAGGCTACGCACTTACCGGTTACTGTAAAGACAAGACTCGGATGGGACGACGACACCAAATACATCGTGGAAGTAGCAGAGCGCCTTCAAGATGTGGGGATCGAAGCGATTTCTATTCATGGTCGTACGCGCAAGCAAATGTATAAGGGTGAAGCGGATTGGACGCTGATCCGAGAGGTAAAGAACAATCCACGCATGAAGATTCCCGTTTTCGGAAACGGAGATATTGATACTCCTGAAAAAGCATTGGCGTACAAGAAAGAGTATGGTGTTGATGGTATCATGATTGGACGCGCAAGTATTGGTTATCCTTGGATATTTAATGAAATTAAGCACTTCGTGAAAACAGGGGAGCATTTGCCAAAACCAGGAGTGAAAGAGCGTGTGGAAGTTACCCGACGTCACCTGGAAATGAGTGTGAAATGGAAAGGTGAAACGCTTGGGTTAGTAGAGATGAAAAGGCATTACACGAACTATTTCAAAGGCATTCCTCACTTTAAAGATTACAAAACGAAATTAGTAACGAGCTTTGATTTACAGGAAATCTATGATACGCTCGATGCCATTGAGGAGAACTTCTCGGATGCGGTGTTGTTGGTATAGTCTGGCAGATTTTAATTCTCTCACCTCGTCACGTCTCTAAAAACTCTGTCTTTACCGTAAAATCCAGGAGATTGAGTCGAAATGACTTTGAGCGGCTTTCTTGAAGTCACCTTAACAGCATGCCAGTTATTTTTAGGAATAAAGAGTACCTCCCCGGCTTTGATGACAGTGATGTTATCGTTGAAGTAGAATTTGGCTTTACCTTCTAAAACATGAATTGTTTCACTGTGCACTTCGTGTTTGTGTGTCGCAACGGTGTCTTTAATCCAAATCATAAAGCTAGTGGAGAGCGAATCTCCAAAAATCCTTTCAACGTGAATATTGTCGTATTGCTTGGGCGCTTGGATAAGGGCAATCGCTTTCGTCTCTTGACCGTGTGCAACGTATCCGAAAAAAACAACTCCCAAAAGAAATAGCGTCTTCATGTCAACTAATTTCTTGTAAAGGTAAAAAATTAGTACTTTCAGCCTTCAAAAATGAGTATTATGATAAAGGTGTTATCGTTTATTTGTAGTGTTTTTATTGGAGTTGCTGCGTTTGCTCAGCGTCCTATTTTTGATGCAGAGGCCATGTGGCAATTGAAGCGTTTAGGGAGCGAAATTGTCAGCCCAGATGGAAGCAAGATCATTTTCCGCACGGCACACTACAATTTCGAGCAGGGAGTTGAAAACCCGAAAAGCAAAGCAGAGTTTCACTTGATGACCATTGGAAAGAAAAATGAAACCATCGGGTTGCCGAATGCTGAAAATATCGTGGGGAATATTAAATGGTTAAACAATGAGGAAATTATCTTTTTCGCACAAGAGAAAGGGAAATTGCAGATCATGCGCCAGGGAGTGGATGGAACCAATAGAAGGAGTTTAACACCAGAAGGGTGCGACGAATTTGAAGAGTTCATTGTGTCTCCACAAGGAAACTACATTGTGGCGCTGAAGTCGGTACAAGTTCAACCCACGGTTCAGGATACCCATAAGGATTTAACCAAGGCAAATGCCTATGTGCATGATGACCTAATGTATCGACATTGGGACAGTTGGAATGACGGAAAGGCCAAGCAATTATTTTTATACGAAGTGGACAATGGAACCATTGGGGGTAGTGGAATTAACCTCTTAGAAGGTACTCCGTATCATGGCGTGATTCCTCCGTATGGAGGTTTGGAGGGAGTGACATTTGCTCTGGATGAATCGAAAGTTCTGTATGTCAGCAAGAAATTGGTGGGGAAGGAATTTGCCGTGAGCACCAATAGTGATGTCTACGAATATGCGATTAAAACGGGTCACACGGTAAATTTAACACCTGCAAATAAAGGGTATGATACTCATCCGGCATACAGTCCAGATGGAAGTCAATTG
>JALQTG010000047.1 GCA_023264075.1 Crocinitomicaceae bacterium | reverse complement strand
TGATTTTACAGGAAGAACAGATCAAACGGACTGCAATCCATGTAGTACTTCTCCAGATGATAATCACGGAGACCACGTAGGTGGAACAATTATGGGGGCTGGGAATCTCAATCCGTCCAATCGCGGGATGGCACATGGAGTAGAGCTATTGGTCTACAATGCAGCGAACTCGAATTACGGGGATGTTCCAAATTTATATACGAATGACGATGTGTTGATTACCTCAAAATCGTACAGCGATGGATGTAATAGTGGTTATAGCTCCTTGACACGTTCCTTGGATCAACAAGTACGTTTGTATCCTTCATTGGTGCATGTTTTTTCTGCTGGAAATAGCGGAGGTGATGATTGTGGATACGGAGCAGGTTCTGGATGGGGAAACATTACGGGAGGACATAAGTCCGGGAAGAATGTAATTGCTGTTGGGAACTTAACCAATGCTGGAAATCTTGCCGGCTCAAGTAGTCGCGGTCCTGCTACAGATGGACGGATAAAACCAGATATTTGTGGTGTTGGAACCGCGGTGAACTCTACCATCTATGGAAATCAATATGCTTCTTTTACGGGAACGTCTATGTCTTGTCCCGGTGTATCTGGAACAATTGCTCAGTTGTTAGATGCCTATCGAGATTTAAATGCAGGTGCAAATCCGGATGCCGCCTTAATGAAAGGAGCCGTATTAAATACTGCAGATGATTTTGGAAATCCAGGACCTGATTACAAGTATGGATGGGGAAGCATCAATGCGCGAAGAGCTTTTGATGTGTTCAAAAATCAAACATACCAAGCTGGAAGTGTGGCTAATGGTGGTTCCAACGTGCATACGATTGCTGTACCAGCGAATGTGAAACAACTACGCGTAATGGTCAACTGGATGGATTATGAGGCATCTACGAGCGCAGGTATTGCATTGGTGAATGATATTGATATGACGATGACGGATCCTTCCTCAACAATGTATGAGCCATTGGTACTTGATCCTACACCTACTGTTGCTGCATTGGATGCGTTAGCGGTACCTGGTGAAGACCATTTGAATAACATGGAGCAAATTATGGTGAACAATCCTGCGACAGGAACCTACGAAGTGACCATCGATGGATTTGCAATTCCAGAAGGTCCGCAAGCGTACTACTTGATTTATTCTTTTGAAATGGAAGATATTATCGTGACGTATCCAAACGGAGGAGAAAGCTTCAACCCAGGTTCTAGCGAGGTGATTCGTTGGGATGCTCCAGAAGGAACAGATCCATTTACCTTGTTGTTTTCGGCTGATAATGGTGTGAGCTGGGATGTGATCGGATCAGCTGCTGCGGATGCACGTCTATTTTCATGGTTTATTCCGAATGGAACGTTAACGCATGAAGGGTTGATTCAAATTGAACGTGCTGGAGTCCAAGGTCAAAGCGGTGCTGAATTTTCGGTAATCGGAACACCAACAGCGTTTGGCTTGCAATGGGTATGTCCTGATTCGTTGATGCTTACATGGAATCCTGTTTCAGGTGCGGATACGTATGAAGTGAGCATGCTGGGGGCGCGTTACATGGATAGTTTAACGACTGTCTCTGACACCAGTGCAGTAATCTATATGGCTGCTACACAAGAGGCGTGGTTTTCTGTGAAGTCACGGAATGCCCTTGGTGCAATCGGTGAACGCGCAATTGCGATTGAAAAAACAGCTGGAGAATTTGGCTGTTTATGGAGTACCCCGTATGCTGCGTTCGACATTGATTGTCAGTCTGCGGGACAACAATACTGTTTCACACTTTCAGATCAATCCGAAAACACGGACAATACAGCTTCTGTGACTTGGTATTTTCCAGGAGGAACACCGAGCACAGCGACCGGAACAGCTCCTCAAGTGTGTTATGCGGCTCCAGGTGATTATGACGTTGCCATGGTGGTGGATAACGGATTTGGTGTAGACTCCATTTATCAAGTGAATTATATCAACGTAATTCCAACAGGTACATTGCCGTATTATGAGAGCTTTGAGAATCACACCTCGTTTGCGAATAACGATGCTTGGGAAAGCGTGAGTGTGGGAGTAGGTCCTTCGGCCTTTGCGATTACTACGAATGCCGCTTTGACGGGTGATAAGTCAGCGCGCTTACAAAATTTTGGACAGCCCAACGGTGCGATTGATGAACTCATTTCAGGTCCTATAGACTTATCCGTATTGAGCGCGACCGACGATGTTACACTCAGTTTTAGATATGCATATCGAAAAAGGAACGAAACAAACGATGAGTGGTTGCGTGTGTTTTTGAAAGATGATTGTTTAGGATCTTGGGCACAGCGCAAAACTATTCGAGGGAATACATTATCTCCATTGGTCGAGACGAGCTCCTGGATGCCGAGTACACCAGAGGATTGGACAACCGTACATATGACGAATGTGACGAGTATGTTCTTTACAGGTGATTTTCAAGTGAAATTCCAATTTGAAAACGATGGAGGAAATAACTTCTACCTTGATGATATTAATATTTATCAAGGAAATCCTTCGGATGATATTGTTTCAATAACGGAAGTGAGTGCTGTGGAAACACACTTTTCTATTTTTCCGAATCCCGCCGATGACGCGTTGAATATTGAATTCACACCAGATGTGGCTGGGTCGGTGCAAATTCAGCTTATGGATGTGAACGGTAAATTGATTCAACAGCACGTCATTCACGCGAATACAGGAACGAATTTAGTGTTGGTAGATACGAAAGATATCGCACCCGGAATGTATTTCGTACATCTGATCCAACAAGGCGTAAAGGCTACTGAAAAATTGGTTATTCGATAAACACCAACTGAACTGGAACGGCGGGTTTCTCTATTGATACAATCGCGTAAGGTTGTGTCATAACAGTAGAAGCCGGCCCTTCCGGCGCATGCTTTTTTGCTTGAACGAATAACGTGTCGTTCTGTGTGATAGTGTTTTCAATGGAGATCTCGTGTCCTCCAGAACCGCGCACAGCATCGAAGATGAATAACAGCGCCGAGCCACTGTAGAAATCCTTTTTCGGTAGTTTAGTAGTATCAATTT
>JALQTG010000305.1 GCA_023264075.1 Crocinitomicaceae bacterium | reverse complement strand
TGCTCCTTCATAATTTGGCTGAGAATTTCCTTCGCCAGTTGCTGGTTCTTTCTCTTCATCAGCTGAAGTCGTGTGTTGTAAAAGCGTTTCAAGTTCATGCACCACCTCTTCAGGAACTTTGCTGTTAGGGTGGTTCGTTATGACAATGTCAAAGTTCGATTGGAGGACATCAATGATTTCGGCTGTTTTAACCTGTAGTTTTCGGGAAAGTTGACCAAGTCGCATGGTGTATTTTTTTGCACAAATATAATAGCTTCACGATAGATGGGCAATAACGAACTGAATAAAAACGTAAATGGGAAGCAGACTGGCGTCCACCTCCCATTTACTAATCAACCTAACCTAACCACCTAAATCGTTTCAAATTTACCAGTAGAACTTGAGAAATCAAACTATTGCTTGGTTTTTTCGACTAAAGAATAAATTTCTTAGATGAAAAAGAGATGGGACAGGTGGGTTGATTTAGCTTAGCGGAAATCGTGTTTAATTGTTAATAAGTCCGTGGAAAACGAAGTGGTTTAAAGATTGAGTGACCGGAATTATTGCTAATTTTGCTAGTCGTGTTTTTCGCAATGATAACAGGCTTATTTGTATAGCTAGATTTAATAAATATTAATACAATACTATGAGTGAAGAAGTAGGTAGAGATCAATATTCAGCGGATAATATCCAGATTTTAGAGGGTCTTGAAGCGGTTAGAAAGCGTCCAGCCATGTATATCGGTGATATCGGTGTGAAAGGTCTGCATCACTTAGTGTATGAGGTGGTTGACAACTCGATTGATGAGGCGATGGGTGGTTATTGTGATACAATCGATGTATTCATTAACCAAGACAATTCGATAACCGTAGAAGATAATGGTCGTGGTATTCCAACGGCTATTCATACAAAGGAAAAACGCTCGGCACTGGAAGTTGTAATGACGGTCCTTCACGCTGGAGGTAAATTTGATAAAGATACCTACAAAGTATCTGGAGGACTCCATGGGGTTGGTGTATCGTGTGTAAACGCGTTATCTGTTGATCTTAAAGCTGTGGTACATAGAGATGGTAAAGTGTACCAGCAAGAATATAAAATTGGTGTTCCCCAATATCCAGTGAAAGAAGTAGGTGTTTCTGATAAAACAGGAACCATTGTTACGTTTAAGCCAGATGATAGCATATTTGAATCTACTATTTACAGTTTTGAGACGCTTACTGCACGCATGCGCGAGTTGGCCTTTTTAAATAAAGGAATTACAATTTCAATTACCGACCTACGTGAGGAGTCGAAAGATGATGATGGTAAATCACCGAGTCACGTTTTTCATTCAGAAGGCGGACTGAAAGAGTTTGCTCAGTACTTGGACAGAAACAGAGAGGCGCTTATAGATGATGTGATCTATATCGACGGAGAGAAAGATGGTATTCCAGTTGAAGTGGCATTAACTTATAACACGTCATACACGGAAAATATCCAGGCGTATGTAAACAATATTAATACCTATGAAGGGGGTACACACCTTTCTGGATTTCGTAGAGGTTTAACGGCTACTCTTAAGAAGTATGCGGATGATAGTGGAATGCTTGCCAAAGAGAAAATTGAAATTACGGGTGATGACTTTAGAGAAGGACTTACTGCGGTTCTTTCTGTGAAGGTGCAAGAGCCCCAATTTGAAGGTCAGACGAAAACTAAATTAGGAAACCGCGAAGTTACAGCACCTGTTTCACAGGCCGTTTCAGAAATGTTGACCATTTATTTGGAAGAGCATCCGGCTGATGCCAAGCGCATCGTAGAAAAAGTATTGCTTGCTGCACGTGCTCGGAATGCAGCACGAAAGGCACGTGAAATGGTACAACGTAAGAACGTTATGGGTGGTTCTGGTTTGCCTGGTAAGTTAGCCGATTGTACGGAGAAAGACCCCGCTTTATCAGAAGTGTTTTTGGTCGAGGGTGATTCTGCAGGTGGTACGGCAAAACAAGGACGAAATAGATACTTTCAGGCGATTATGCCATTGAGGGGTAAAATTCTGAATGTAGAGAAAGCTATGCAGCACAAGATCTTCGAAAATGAGGAGATAAAAAATATTTACACAGCTCTTGGGGTAAGAGTTGGTACGGAAGAGGATTCGAAAGCACTAAATACCGAAAAACTACGCTATCACAAAATTGTAATTATGTGTGATGCCGACGTCGATGGTTCGCACATTGAAACGTTGATTTTAACTTTCTTCTTCAGATACATGAAAGAACTGATTGAACAAGGTTTTATTTATATTGCTACTCCTCCGTTGTATCAAGTGAAAAAAGGAGCGAAATCAGAATATGCTTGGGATAATGATCAGCGAGATCGATTGATTGAGCAAATGAGAGGAAATTCACCTGCCTCCTCTGTGAGTGTTCAACGTTACAAAGGGCTTGGAGAAATGAATGCGGAGCAGTTGTGGGATACAACTATGAATCCAGAGAATAGAACTTTGCGTCAAGTAACAATCGATAATGCAGCGGAGTGTGATCAAATATTTTCTATGTTAATGGGGGATGAGGTTCCTCCGAGAAGAGAATTCATTGAGAGACATGCGAAATATGCGAATATAGACATCTAACCAAGAAACTCGTTATATTTGCAAAAGGTTATTGAAGACTCAATGACCTTTTGCTTTTTTTTGACTTTATGAAGAAATTATTTATTTGTACAGCAATTACAGGAGTTCTTCTCTCCTGTGGCCCTTCTCGGTTTGTTGATCCATTGAAAAGGGGAGAACAAGCTTTTAGCGGTTCATTAGGAGGACCAATTATTAATGTTCCTGGAATTGCTTCAATTCCGATCCCGTTTACTTCGCTCACCTATGGAAAAGGTTTGACCGATAATACCACTTTATATGGGAGTTGGTTCTCAACAGCAGCGATTTTTGGGACATTTCAGTTCGAATTGGGAGCTACACATCGCTTATGGAAAGATGAAGAAAATACTAGGGGCCTGTCGATTACTCCAGCATTTAATATTGGTACGGATAAATTCGAATGGAACACAAAGATTTGGCCTCAATTGGATATGAATTATTATTGGAAATATAATTGGGAGCATCAAACTCAAGATGAGTTACTTAACCATGTTTCAAAAGTTCCAAATATGCTTTATACCGGAATTGGAAGCTGGTACGAATTAGCAGGAAAGCGTGCACATGATTTACCCCAAACTACCCGTGTTATTCCAATGCTTCAAGTAGGCCACGATTTAAATTGGAAATCGTGGACTTTTTCGACAGAACTAAAGATTCTGGCACCTTTTACGAGTAATGAAAACGTGGTGACCGACTATAAAAGTATTCTTGGTCGCTATGGAGCAACTGGCTTATACCTTGGATTAACAAAAAGATTTTAACTATGAAGAAGCTATTATTTATACTTGTGATCGTATTGATTGGTATTCAGTTGTCTTGTTCCAAGCGTTTGGATGATTTTTTGTTTAATCCAAACAAGTTGGATGAATATAGACTAGATGATTTTGACGGCCCAGTAAGTTTAGATTTAGGGGGAGATTATTTCCTTCCAGAGAGTATGATCCATAAGTTTTCCTTTCCTATCCAGTACGAGGGGCAAACGTTAAATGTTCACGCTATTTTTACGGGGGATATTAATTCCATCAGTACAGATACAGTAATTCTATACTGCCATGGAAACCGTGATCACATGGATTTTTATTGGCCTCGACAAAAAATTTACAGTCACCTAGGTAATATCTCACGTTTTGGAGTGCTTATGATTGATTATCCGGGTTATGGAATGTCTGATGGTCAAACTACTGAGGAGAATATGTATGCCTCCGTGGACGGAGCATTAAACTGGCTGAAGGAGCAAGGGTTGACCAATGATCGATTAGTCATGTTCGGTTTTTCCTTGGGTTCTGCCCCTGTTTGCAAAGTGGCTGGTGAAAACAACTTTTCGATGACACCTTCAAAGATAATTTTAGAGGCACCGTTTGCAAGTGCTGAAAAAATGATTCAAGATGCAGCATTATTAGCAATGCCAAGTTCCTATTTCGTGAATGTCAAAATTGATAATGCTGAACAAATCAAGAATGTTTCTGTTCCTTTATTATGGATTCACGGAGAAGCAGATGATTTTTTAGAAATTTCCAAACACGGGGAAGTGGTATATAACAACCATTCAGGGACTTATAAAGTTGCTGTTCGCGTTCCAAGTGGAGGGCACGAATCAACACCAACTGTTTTTGGTTATGAAAATTATTCTGATGTCATTCTTGATTTTATTACACAATAGTTGTTTTAAGGTTTAATTTACGTACTACAGGCAACCTTTGAAATGAGGTCGACGTTTAGAAGAGCAAACAGATAATTTATGTTTTTAGGGAACAATAAATCTATAGTTACATTAGTAATATTCTTTTTGGCCTCTTTGAGTTCTTACACCCAAACTACGGTTTGTTTAGGGGATGAGGCAACAATTTGTCAAGGCATTTTTGGAGCATACAAAAGTTCGAAAATTATTATATCCGCTACATTTTCATGTGCATGAATCGGA